>DASRJN010000238.1:0-6442 GCA_035649455.1 Acidimicrobiales bacterium | reverse complement strand
CTCGGGCGACGGCTCGGGGATCTTGGCCGGCCACTCGGGCAGGTGCTTGGGCCGCGGCACGTTGTCGAGCCAGTGGTAGGCCAGCGACGAGTAGTAGTTCATGCCCATGTTCGAGGCGACCTCGAACGCCTTGCGCCGGTCCTCCATGCACAACATGTTGGTCACGCCCATGATGTTGTCGTTGACATAGTCGCCGACCGGCGTGGCGGAGCCGATGGCGGACTTGTACGCCCGCACCAGCGGCTCCATGTCCTGCGGCCGCCCGATGGCGAAGCAGAACACGCCCAGCCCGAGCTCGCCGGCCTCGGTGAAGGTGCCCGGGCTGCCGCCCGCCACCCAGATGGCCGGGTGCAGCGGGCCGTGCGGCTTGGGGAAGACCTTGCGCTCGGGCATGCGGAAGAACTCGCCCTCGAAGCTGTAGGGCGCGTCCTTCCACATCTTCGGGATCTCGCGGATGGTCTCCCGCCACATGGCCTTGGTGATGTCCACGCTCGGGATGTCGAAGCCGAGCACCTCCGTGCTCGACGACCCCCGCCCGGTGCCGAACTCGAAGCGGTTGTCGGTCAGGTGGTCGAGCAGGGCGACGTTCTCGGCGATGCGCTGGGGCTTGTTGACCGGCGGCGTGAGGTTGAAGATGGCCGACCCCAGGTGGACCCGCTCGGTCTGGCCGGCGCAGTAGCCCAGGAACGCCTCGGGCCCGGGCATGTGGCTGTACTCGTCGAGGAAGTGATGCTGCGGGCACCACACGTACTTGAAGGCGTTGCGATCCGCGGTCTTGGCGATCTCGACGTTGCGCAGGATCCGCTTGTGCTCCGCCTGCGGGTCGCGGTCGCGCTCGAACTTCGGCACGAACAGCTGGGCGAAGACGCCGAACTCCATGGGACCTGGCTCCTTACGGGGACACGGCGAGCACGCCGCGGTTGAGCTTGCCGTGCTCGAGGTCGTCGAGCGCCTGGGTGATCTGGTCGAGCGGGTAGACCTGGCTGACCATCTCGTCGAGCTGCAGCCGGCCGTCCCGGTAGAACGAGACCAGCAGCGGGATGTCGTGATGTGGTCGGGTCGAGCCGTAGCGGCACCCCAGGATCGATTTGTCGTTGTAGAGGTCGTTGACCACGAACGCGGCCTCGGTCCCCAGCTTGGGCACGCCCAGCAGCGTCAGCGTGCCGCCCCAGTCGAGCATGGCGATGCCCTGGCGGATCAGTGCGGGGTGGCCCACGCATTCGAAGACGTGGTCGGCGCCGAGGGGGAGGCCCAGATCCTTGACGGCGGCCACGGTGTCTTCGGTCGCGCTGGCGTCCACGAAGTCCGTTGCCCCGAAGCGGCGGGCCACGGCCTCCTTGGCCGGGTTGGCGTCGACCACGACGATGCGCCCGGCCGCGGCGATGCGGGCCGCCTGGATGGCGGACTGGCCGATCCCGCCCGCGCCGATCACCACGACGGTCTGGCCGGGTTGGACCCGGGCCCGGTTGAGGACGGCCCCGGCTCCGGTCACGACGGCACAGCCGATGAGGCAGGCGGCGCTGAGCGGGACCTCGGGGTCGATGACCACGGCCTGGGTCTCGTTCACGACAACCTGCTCGGTGAACACCCCGGCGTTGGCGAAGCTGAACGCCTTCTCTCCGCCCACGGTGAACGGCCGGGACAGGCGGCCCATCGTGTCGCGGCAGTGGGTGGGCTGGCCGCGGTCGCACGCCGCGCAGCGGCCGCAGTTGCCGAGGGTGGTCAGCACCACGTGGTCGCCGACTTTGACCTTGGTGACGGCGTCGCCCACCTCCTCGACCACACCGGCGCCCTCGTGGCCGAGGACGACCGGCGTGGGGAACGGGATGGTGCCGTCGATCACCGACACGTCGCTATGGCACAGCCCGGCGTGGGAGATGCGCACCCGTACCTCGCCGAGCCCGGGCGGACGCACGGCCACGTCGTCTCGGACCTCCAACTTCCCCGTCCAGACGATGCCCTTCACGCGGTCACTCCCTCAGCCCGGCCACACGATGGACTGCAGCTCGCTGTAGGCGTGGAGGGCGAAGCTACCCCGGTCACGACCCACGCCGGACTGCTTGAAGCCGCCGAACGCAGCCTCGGGGCTCTGCTGGGCGGTGTTGATGGCCACGCTGCCCGAGCGGAGCTGGCGGGCGACCCGCAGGCCCCGGGCGGTGTCGGCGGTGAAGACGTAGTCGTTGAGCCCGAACTCGGTGCCGTTGGCCAGCGTCACCGCCTCGTCCTCGTCGTCGAAGGCCAAGACGACCACGACCGGCCCGAAGATCTCCTCCTGCACCACGCGCATGCTGGGCTTGGCGTCGACCAGCAGGGTGGGGGCGACGTAGAACCCCGGCGAGATGTCGGGCCGGGTGCCGCCGGCCAGCAGGGTGGCGCCCTCGTCGACCCCCGAGCGGACATGCGCCTCGACCCGGTCGCGCTGGGCTGCGGAGATGACCGGGCCGACGACCGTGTCCGGGGCCAGCGGGTCGCCCACCTTGAGCCGGCCCGCGGCGGCCTGCAGCCCGGCGACGATCTGGTCGTGGATGCCGCGCTGGGCCAGCACCCGGGTGGGCGCGGTGCAGATCTGCCCGGAGTGGAACGCCCACGTGCTGGTGATGGCGCCGACCGCCGTGGACACGTCGGCGTCGTCGAAGACCACACCGGCGCCCTTCCCGCCCAGCTCGAGTAGCAGGCGCTTCATGGAGCGCCCGGCTACCTCGCCGATCCGGCGGCCGACGGCCGTCGAGCCGGTGAAGCTGGTCATGTCCACGTGCGGCGACGCCACCAGAGCCTCGCCTACCTCCGCCCCGCTGCCCGTGACGATGTTGACGACACCGGGCGGGAACCCCGCCTCGACCACGGCGTCGGCGAACCGCAGCACCGCCAAAGGATCCTGGGGCGCGGGCTTCACCACCACTGTGTTGCCCATGGCGAGGGCCGGCCCCACCTTGCCCGCCATGTTGACCAGCGGGAAGTTGTAGGGCGTGATGCAGGCCACGACGCCCACCGGGCGGCGCTCCACTACCGCGCCGAGCAGGCCTCCGGGCGCGAGGGCCGTGGAGGGCATCTCGGTGGGCGCCAGCGGCAGGGCGAGCGGCTCGGTCGCGCCGCGGGCGTAGCGGCGGAACCGGTCGATCGTCTGCGGCACCTGCATCGTGCGGGCGACGCGCTGGGTGGCCCCTGTCTCGGCCTGGACCAGCGGGACCAGCTCGGGAGCCTGGGTGGCCAGCAGGTCGGCGAGGCGGCCCAGCAGGGCCGCCCGTTCGTCGGGCCGGGTCCGGCTCCAGGCCGGGAAGGCCTCGGCCGCGGCGGCGGCGGACGCCGCGGCCTGGTCTACCGACGCCTCCGGGGCCTGGCCGACCTCCTGCTCCGTTGCAGGGTTGACGACGGCGTACGCGCCTCGACCGCCGGCCACCCGGTCGCCCCCCACGAGCATGGTGTAGTCATCACCGCTCACGAGAGGCACACTAGAACGTGTTCTAGTTTTCGGCAAGCCGGTCACCGCGGCCGGCGCGTGGTCGAGACTCGCGGCGTGGACATCATCTGCGTCACGCTCGACTGTGCCGAGCCCGCCCGGGTGGCCGAATTCTGGAACGCCGCCCTCGGCTGGGGCGGCGTGGCCGCGGCCCCGGACGGCAGCGGCGCCATCTGCGGGCCACCGGCGGGCGGCACCTACCTCGAGTGCATCCGCGTCCCCGAGCCCAAGGCCGTGAAGAACCGCATGCACCTGGGCTGCACCGCCGGCCCGCTGGACGGCCTCGACGCCGAGATCGCCCGCCTCCAAGCCCTGGGCGCCACCGTGGCATGGGAGGAGGAGTTCCCGCCCGCAGTCGCGGCTCGCTACCGCAACGTGGTCCTCCGCGACCCGGAGGGCAACGAGTTCTGCCTCAGCGGCGGATCCTGGGGCTGAGCCGCCCAGAAGAGGTGGGCGGCCGGACCGGGCGCCCCCACGGAAGTGGCGCCCGGTCCGACTCACGTCAGCTCAGCGGCCTTCGACTCGCTCCCCAGTAGCGGGACTCGGTCCGGCGCAGCGCAGACGATCCAGAGACCTTGTTCGAGGCTCGTTTGATACAGAAACCATGAGCCTGAATCGCTTGAGCCTGTATTCGTTTGTGGTTACCCGCAGGTACACACTAGTCGACCATGAGATGAATGTGACGTCAAGTGCACCCACCGTGTTGGCCGCTAAGACGACCGTTCAGTCCTGGATCTCGCTGATCTGGGTCACCGGGGTGATCGTCGTGTAGTTGGCCACGTCGGCCAGGATGGCGGCCGTCTCGTCGTTGGCGAGGGCGGCCTGCATGGCGTCCGACGACGGGAAGACGAAGTGGACTGCGGCCACGTAGGGGCCGTCGACGCCCCGGTCGATCTCGGCTCGGTCCGGGCTCCATGTGGACACGCACAGCGGGACGTGGGTGTTGCGGTAGTAGTCGTGGTCGAAGGTGTCGCCTTCGCCGGCGGCATAGAACACGGAGAAGCGGATCACGGGTGTCCTCTCGTTGGTGGTGGCCCAGGATCAGTCGGCGTGGCGCTGGACCAGCTCGACCTGGTAGCCGTCGGGGTCGCCTACGAAGGCGATGGTGACAGGCCAGCGGTCTAGTCGCATCGGGGGCACCCATGACGGGTGACCGGCCTCGACCGCGGTCCGGTGCAGGCCCTCGCAGTCGTCGGTGTGGACGTACAGCTTCCACATCGAGCCCATGCGCAGCGGGCCGTCCTGGTCCGCCTGCTGGGCCAGCTGGAGCTTCGATCCCCGGCCCGGCGCCTCCACGATCGCCTCCCGGGCGTGGCCGATGTCGGTGCGGCTGGTGCAGGCCAGGCCCAAGAGCCCGTAGAAGCCCACGGCGGCCTCGAGGTCGGTGACGTTCAGGCAGTACTGACCGAGCCACACGTCGTCGCCGGGCATGTCGTCGCCCCAGGGATGGCGCTCGACCAGCTCGACCAGATAGCCGTCGGGATCCCGCACGAAGCCGATCGTCACCGGCCAGCGCTCCAGGCGCTCGGGGACAGCGTCCACCGTGGCGCCCGCCTTCCGGGCGGCGGTGAAGGTGGCGTCGATGTCCCGGGTGTTGACGTAGAGCTTCCAGAACGCGGTGCCGAGGTCGAGCGGCGGCGTGTGGTCCTTCTGCCGGGCCAGCTGGAGCTTCGATCCGCCCGCGGGGCACTCGACGATGGCCTCGAAAGCCTCGGGGATCTCGGTGCGGCTGGTGCAGCTGAGCCCCAGCGCGGTGTAGAAGTCGACCGCCCGGTCGAGGTCGCTCACGTTGATGCAGTACTGCCCCAGCCAGCTGGCCATCCGCCCTCCGTCGCGTCTCAGTCGGAATAGAACTGCTGCGCCCAGCGCCGGTGCTCGAGGATGAGCTTCTCGGTCTTCGTGACGATGGGCGGGTCCCGGTAGAGCTTGTTCTCCCAGATGGGGATGTCCTGGGAGACCCCGGCGCAGAACGAGTCGGCGGCCTGCACGGCGGCGTCCTCGCCGTTGGCCCGGGGCGCCGTGAACACCCAGCGCACGTGCACGTTGCCGGCGTCGAGCGGCGTGGTCGAGGACAGGAACGTGACGAAGCCGGTGATGCGCAGCACGCCGAGCCCGAGGCCGAAGCCCTCCCGGATGAAGGTGCCACCGCCACCCACTGCTTTCTTGTAGGTGCCGTCGGTGGTGAACTCGTCCTCGGGGATGGCGTCGGTGCCGTGCACGTAGCGGAAATGGGCGAAGTCGACGTTGTTCTCCGCCATGTCCTGGGCCGCGACCCGGATCTCGAAGTCGCGCACCTCGATGGGCAGCCAGTCCTCGTCCGCGAACTCGGGGACCTCGGGCACGTAGTAAAACGGGTCGCCGCCGCGGGCGTGGTACCAGGCCCACACCATGTGGTTCCGCTCCAGCGTCGGGTAGGAGCGGGCGTGGGCCTTGGGCGGGATGCGGGGCAGGTCGCCGTACGGGATCTCCACGCACGCGCCGGTCTCGCCGTCGAAGCGCCAGCCGTGGAAGGGGCAGCGGATGCAGCCCTCCTCGACCCGGCCGCCCACGGCGAGGTGGGCGCCGAGGTGCGGGCAGTGGGCGTCCATGAGCCTCGGCTCGCCGTCGGCGGTGCGGTAGAGGACGAGGTCGCGGTCGAAGTAGCGCAACGCCCGCACGTCCCCGGGGGCGAGCTCGGCCGAGGTCGCCACCACGAACCAGCCGTTGGGGATGCCGAACGGGTAGCGGGGCTCGTCGAAGCGCGTGACCCGCTGCCGGCGGCTCAGGTCGCTCAGCAGGCCGGGATCCCGGGGCATCGGCAGTCCCGCCGGCAGGCCCCCGTTGTCTGCGTTGGCGAGTGTCGCTTTCAGCTGCCCGAGGGCAACGTCGTCAGTCACGTCGGCCATGGCTGATCTCCGCCTCTCCGGCAGGTCAGGAGTTTTTTACTCGTTGTAGACAATTCCACATCCGGTACGCGTCGGCAAGCGCTCGACCCGGTACCGTGCC
>DASRJN010000237.1:0-3017 GCA_035649455.1 Acidimicrobiales bacterium | reverse complement strand
CAGGAGGTGTGACCATGACTTACTCGATCGTCGCCCGCGATGGGTCGACGGGTGAGCTGGGCGTCGCGGTGCAGACCTGCTATTTCGGTGCCGGCGCGATCGTTCCCTGGGCGCGCCCGGGAGTGGGCGCGGTGGCGACCCAGGCGATGGCTGAGAAGGCGTATGGCCCGCGGTGCCTGGACGCGCTCGGGTCAGGGGCCGATGCCGGCGAGGCGCTGGCGCGGGCCCAGGCTCTGGACCCGATCCCTGCCCTGCGTCAGGTGGCGGTGGTCGGGGCCGGTGGCGCCCCGGCGGTTGCCACCGGTGAGCTGTGCATGGACCACGCGGGACACACCGTCGGCGACGGCTACTCAGCGCAGGCCAACATGATGAGCTCGCCCGAGGTGTGGGGCGCTATGGCCGCCGCATATGAGCAGGGAACCGGGGTCTTGGCCCGGCGGCTGCTCGCTGCGCTCCAGGCCGGGGAGGCTGCGGGCGGCGACGCTCGCGGCCGGATGTCGGCGGCGCTGCTGGTCGTAGGTGGGCAGGTCGTCGAGGACCCCGGAGGGGGAGTGGTGGTCGACCTGCGCATCGACCGGAGCGAGGACCCGCTGGGAGACCTCGCCGGGCTGCTCGACGCTGCCGACGCGTTCGCGGCCTCCGACCGTGCGGCCGAGCAGCTCCTCGGCGGCGATCCGGTCGGCGCCCTGGCCACGATCGACGGCGCCCTCGCCATCCTCCCCGGCGAGGAGAACCTGCGCTTCGTGCGATCCGGCGCCCTGGTGGCCTCGGGAGCTGTCGACGAGGGGCTGGCCGAGGTCCGCGCCCTCGTGGCCGCCCAGCCCACATGGGAGGTCATCGTGCGCAGCTTCGCGACCAAGGGGCTGCTGGCCTTGCCTGACGGTGTGGCCATCGACGATCTGTTCCACTGAAGCACCTGCAGGGGAGGCGCAGGGGCCCCACCGGGTTGACGTTTCACCTCGCCCCGCTTCAATGTCTGAATATCTGTACAGATGTCGTTAGGGGTTGGCGTGAGCGACACCGAGGTCGTAGGGCTCGATGCGTGGTCGACGCGCTCGGTCGATCCGGCGCGGGTGGCGGCGGTGCGGAGCCGGTTGCTGGACCTGGACGAGGCGTCGCGGCTCGCCGAGGTGTTCAAGCTGCTGGGCGACCCGACGCGGGCCCGGTTGCTGTCGGCCCTGCTGGAGGGCGGCGAGCTGTGCGTCTGCGACCTGGCCGCGGTCACGGGCGTGCCCGAGACCTCGGTTTCCCATGCGTTGCGGCTGCTGCGCACCGCCGGGATCGTCCGCAACCGCCGGGCGGGCCGGATGGTGTACTACTCGCTGGCCGACGGGCACGTCCGCATGCTCCTGGACCTGTCGCTCGAGCACCTGCGCCACGGCGAGGGCGGCTGATGGGCCACGATCACGCCCATGGGGCGGCCCAGGCGCGTGCGGGTGCGCGCCACCGCGGCCGGCTGCTGGGCGCCTTCTGCCTGCTGATCGCGTTCATGGTCGTCGAGGTCGTCACCGGGTTCCTGACCAACTCTCTCGCCCTGATCTCGGACGCCGGCCACATGCTGACCGACGTCATCGGCCTGGGCATGGCCCTCGCCGCGATCTCGCTCGCCAGTCGGGCCACCCACCGCGACGACCGCACCTTCGGGCTCTACCGCCTGGAGATCCTCGCGGCCCTCGCCAACTCGGTGCTGCTGTTCGGCGTGGCCATCTACGTCCTGGTGGAAGCCGTCCGCCGCTTCGGTGATCCGCCGGAGGTGCTCGGCGGGCCGATGCTGGTGGTCGCGGTCCTCGGTCTCGCCGCCAACCTGGTGGCGTTCGCCCTGCTCCGGGAGGGATCGAAGGAGTCCCTCAACGTCGAGGGCGCGTACCTCGAAGTCCTGTCGGACACGCTCGGTTCGATCGGCGTCATCGTCGGGGCCGTCGTGCTGCTGACCACCGGCTGGGCCCTGATCGATCCGCTGGTGGGTGTCGGCATCGGGCTCTTCATCCTGCCCCGGACCTGGCGGCTCGGCGGCCAGGCCATCCGCATCCTCGTGCAGGCCGCCCCGCCCCGGCTGGACATGTCCCGCATCCGTGACGACCTGGCCGGCGTGGCCGGGGTGGTGGACGTCCACGACCTGCACGCGTGGACGCTCACCTCCGACATGGAGGTGCTGTCCGCCCATCTCATGGTCGCGGCCGGAACCGACCAGCACAGCGTCCTCGACCAGGCCCGCGCCCTGTTGCAGGACCGCTACGAGGTGGCGCACGCCACCCTGCAGATCGAACCGGACACGCACGAGGGCTGCGACGAGCTGACCTGGTGACCGCCGCACCGTAGGGACCTCGGTGCCGGTCAGTGGCAGTGGTGGACGGGCGGCCCGCCGGCGACGGGCTCAGTCGGTGGTCTGTGCCTGCGACCGGTCCAACTGCCGGCGGCCTCGCCGTCCCAGCGCCGCGATCACTGCGGCGCGCTCGCCTTCCGCCGTTCGCCGCGACGCCTCAGCATCGTCGACACGACGGCGCAACTCCTTGAGCCGGTCGCGCCACTCCTCGGACCGGGCCTGGCACTCCCGCAGGTCCGCACGCGCATCTGTGGCCTCGACCCTCGCCGCGTCCAGCTCGATGCGAAGGTGCTCCTCGACGGCATCGGCGGCCGCCAGGCGCTCCTCGAGCACCTTGACCTGGCCCTGCAGCCGACCCAGCTCCTGCGCCATGGTGGCCTGGTCCGTAGATCCACCACCTGCCGCAATGTCGCTTGCGCTCATCTTGCCGACAGCTCCCTCCATCGCCATCGATCGACCTCCGGCACTCCACGACACCTCACCAGACCCCCGGGCGGGCCGCGGCACGGAGACGCCTCCGGGCATGACCGCGAAGCTCAGCGCGTCACGCGCATCGCCTCACCCGGAGGTCAGGTCGTCAGATCTGATGTAGGCGCTCACCGTCTCGCCCATGCGTTCCGGCTTGCGGCTCGGAGGTCCGTGGGCCTCGACGACGGCATGCGCCCGCTCGACGAAGAAGTCCGCGACGTCGGAG
>DASRJN010000236.1:0-2856 GCA_035649455.1 Acidimicrobiales bacterium | reverse complement strand
GTGCGGATGGCGCAGCCCTGGCGGCCGCCGGTCTGGTTGTTGTTGGTGGCCGGCGAGAGCTGACGGTTGCGCCAGGTGTCCCCGCCGTCGTTCGAGGTGGCGAACAACACCGGCTCGGCGCCGCCGTTGGCCCGGAAGCCGACGTTGCAGACGTAGACGTTGCCGAAGTTCGGGCTCGACTCGGCGTTGTCGACCCAGATCTGCTCCTTGTCGGAGAACAGGGCCGTGTTCTGCTTGGTCACGACCACCGGGTCCAGCCAGGCGTCGTTGTCACCGGCGAGGGCGCCCGCGAAATCGTCGCTCCGGGACACCGCGATGGCGGCAGCACCGGGGAACCCGGGGTTGCCGGGGAACGGCGTCGCGATGTTGGCGTAGTACAGCCGCTGGCCGTTGGCCCACGAGAAGTCGCCGCCGGCGTTCGGGACCGGACCGAACACGAGCTCCGGATCGCCGTTGGAGACCATGCCGTGCTCGAAGTAGTTCGGCAGGGTGCCGATCGGCCCGGCCGGGTCCGGCACGCAGCCGGTGTCACCCGCGGGCGGCTGGCCTGGCGCCGGGTCCGGTGCGCCGAGGCAACTGGGAGTGGTCCGGGCGGAGAACCCGGTGTACGTCGGCTGGGTCCACGTCCGGCCCGAGTCGGTCGAGAACTGGATGCCCGACACGCCGACGCCCGGCGTGAACGGGCACGTGCGGTCGTCGCCCGCGTTGCAGGCCTCCAGGTCGATGTTGTCGTTGGCCCCCGCGGCCAGGATCGACGGGTTGGCCGGGTTGACGGCCACCCCTGGCTCGTTCTGCTTGTTCTGCGAGAACAAGTTGTCGTTGCTGCCCACCGTGACCTCGGTGGACCCTCCTGGCGTGATCGGGGCCGCGCCTGCCGGCACGGTCGGGACGAGGATCGTGATGGCTGCGGCGACCGCAGCTACCGCGAGTCGACTGGTACGCATGAATACCCCCCATGCGTCGTTGATCGGACCTTCGCGGCGCGCCACCGCACCCTGAGGCCCACCCACGTGCATGGCGACCCCGGCCGGGAGCGACGACACGGCCTCGCCCAGCTTCCCCGCGCGAGCCGTAGCAAACCGCCTCTTCTTCGTAGCGGGGGCGGCTGTGATGAAAGGCCCGTCAGTGGGGATCGTGGTGCCGGCCGAGGGTCTCCTCCGGGGTGGCGCCGGGGCGGGTCCACTGCGGGACAGGGCGGCCGGTCGGGCCCCAGTCGGCCTCCCCGCCGGCGTCCGTTCGCCAGTACCAGCAGACCTGGGCGCCGTGCCCACCGACGGGCGCGCCGACCTGAGGCGCCTCGGGCCAGCCCTCGGGGATGTCCTCCCACCCCTCGCGGCGGCCGTAGGGCGTCATGTCGAGCAGGCCGAGGGACCCGTTGGCCGGTTCGTTGCCCCGGCCCGTCGTGGAGTAGGTGAGGAACACGCGGTCGCCGTCGCGCAGGTAGCAGGTGATGTACCCCATGCTGCCGCCGACCGGCTCGTCCAGACCGCGTACCGAGTACCAGGGCTGGGTGTACCCCATGAACTCGACGTAGGCGGCCACCTCCTCCCACGGGCCCGTGGTCAGGATGGCGAACGAGACGCCGCGAGCGTTGAGGTAGACGGCGTCCTGCGTGTGCCAGGCCGTGGTGGTGCAGCCCTCGCACTGCCCCTGGGCCGGCGCGCCGTCGTACCACATGTGCTTGTAGACCACGAGCTCGTCGCGGCCCTGGAACAGGTCCAGGAACGGGACCGGGCCGCCCGCCCCGACGACCTCGACCGTCCCGTCGAAGGACACCATCGGCAGCCGGCGGCGGGCCGCGGCGATGGCGTCGCCCTCACGGGTGTGGGCCTTCTCGCGCACCAGGAGCTCGTCACGGGCGGCCTGCCAGGTGGCTCGGTCGACGACGGGCGGGCGGCCGGGCCGCGCGGTGGTCGGGTCACTCGGTGAGGTCGTCATGGTGTCCTCCGTGGTGTCTCAGGCGGGCAGCGCCGTATGACGTCCTACCCCACGAACAGACCCGCGACCCGGCCGGATCTCATCGCCCGCCAGAACGGACTTTCGGCCCTTCCGCGTGCCAGGGACAGGCGTCACCATCACCCGGATGGACACGATCGCGTCACCTACCTCCTCGCGGCCCCGCGTACGGCGAGCCATCGTCGCCATGGCGGTCACGCTGGCGCTCATCACCCTCGCCGGCGGGTGCGGGGACGACAGCCCCGGCGCCGACCTGCCGGCGGTGGAGGGCCCCGTCTCGCCCCGGATCGAGGTCACCGCCCACGAGATGGGCTTCGCGCCCGACGCCATCGCGGTGGAGGCCGGAGAGGTCGGGGTCGTGCTCCACAACGACGGCAGCATCCTCCACGACCTGCGCATCGAGGACCAGCCCTTCGTCATCGAGGCCGGGGCGGGCCAGACCGCCACCAGCAACGTCACGCTGGAACCGGGCCGCTACCAGCTGTTCTGCTCCATCCCCGGCCACCGTGACTCCGGCATGACCGGCGTGCTCGAGGTCCGCTGACGGCGCGTCAATCCGGGAGGTCGAGGAAGCGGCGGGCCAGGTGGAGGAGCTGGGCCCGCAGCGTGTCGTCGTCCAGGTCGGCGACCAGGGGGTGCATGACCGCACCGCCGATGGCGGCGGTGAGCATGGCGGCGGGCACCCGGGCGTCGGGGCCGCGGGCGTCGCCCATGAGCAGGCGGTACAGGCGGCCCATCACCTGGCGGAAGGGCTCGTGGCGGGCGAAGAAGCGGATGATGACGGGGTCGCCGAGCAGGGTGCTCTCCATCCGCCGCCGCTCGACCGCCAAGTCGACGATGCGGGCGACCAGCAGGTCGCGGGCCTGGGCCGGGGTGGGTTCGGCCTCCGCGGCCTCGACG
>DASRJN010000235.1:0-2055 GCA_035649455.1 Acidimicrobiales bacterium | reverse complement strand
TCAAGGCCATGCCCGACGAGCCGCTGCCCGGTGGCGGGGGCGTGACCTTCCGCTGCGACGGGACCGCTATGGCGACCATGCCGAGCGTGTGCTCCAACCAGTGGCTGCGGGCGTCGCTCGACGCCGGCGGCCAGCCCGCGGACTACGAGGCCGTCGACTCGACGGACATCCTCGAGGGGCTCTAGGAGACTGCTGAGCAAGGCGACGTGTTGGTCGGGTGCGTAGGGTGGGTGTGGTCCTCGGGTCATGTCTGACCGAAGTGCCGGTGTTGAGGGTTGAGCCGGCCGCGCTGGTGGCCTTTGTGCCGTAGAGTCGCCCCTCCGTGACGGGCCCGGGGGCCGTCGCGTGATCAGGCGATGGCCCAACGGTCGGTTTGGTGGGCGAGGCCGAGGTTGATGAGCCGGTGGAGGTTGACCGCCGCGGCGCGGTGGGCGAGCCAGATGCGGTTGCGGGCGATACCGCGGTAGGCGACTCGCCGGCCGGGGCGGACGAGCCAGGCGAGGCTGCGTTCGACCATGGGCCGCCAGCGCCGGTAGTCGGGGGTGAAGTCTCCGTCTCGCCAGGCGCGTCGGGCTTCGACGAGTTCGGCGTCGTGGATGGTGAGGGTCAAGGTTCGCCCGCCTCGGGCAGTGGTGCAGCTTGGTCGGAGCTGACAGCCGGTGCAGCGGATCCCGAACACGGCGTTGTTGGCCGGGGTGAGGGCGACGGTGTGGCCAGCCGGGCAGGTTGCGGTGTGGGCCTGGTGGTCGACGGTGAACTCGTCCCGCCCGAACCGGCCGGTGGTGGCGCTCGGCCAGGGTTTGATGGCCAGGCGGTGCGTGCGACGCCGGAGCGCGACCCGGGTCTCGCCCGAGCCGTAGGCGGAGTCGGCCAGCACCTGCCGGCGGGCCGGTTCGCGGGCCATGAGCTCGACCCCGGTGGGCCCGTCAGGGGCGTTGCCGGCGGTGAGACGCTGCCCGCAGATCAGCCCGGTGACCGGTTCGACAACGATGTGGGCCTTGTAGCCATCTCGGTAGCTCGACACCGACTTGTGCACGTGCCGGGCGTCGGGGTCGACGGTGGAGATCACCCGATCGGCGGCGGTGCGTCGGGCGATCCGCCAACTGTCCTCACGCTCGCCGGGCTCGACGTCCTGGCCGGCGACCAGCGCCAACAGCCCAACCGCGTCGGCCGCTTCGCCAGTGAGCTCGACGCCGTCAACCGCGTCGAGCACGGTCAGGGCGTCGACGACCAGCGCGGTGATCAGCGCCTGGCGGGCCTCGTCATCGTCCCACGCGATGGCCGGTTTGCCCGGGTCGCTGTAGTCATGGCCGGCCAGCTCGAGCGCGGCCGCGGCCGGCACCAGCCGGCGGACCCGGCGGATCGCCGAGATCAACTGGGTCACGGTGTCCTGGGTGGCGACCGCGTCATCCAGCACGGTCGAGTCCAACGCCCGGCGGGTCTTGCCCCGCAGCACTCCGGTCTCGGCGATCACGGCGCGCACCGCGTCGAAGATCCGCTCCGGCGCCTCGCTGGCTCGCAGCTTGTTGCGCCACAACGTGAGCACCGTCGGGTGGAACCCCTCGTCGGTGAGCGGCCGGCCCGCGGCCACCTTCCAAGCGATGTTCACCCGCAACTCGTCGATCGCGTCACGATCCGAGCGGCCTTCCAGGGCCTGCAGCACCATCACCGTGGCGACCACATCGGCAGGCACCGACGGCCGCCCCCGCCCCGACGGGAACAGATCGGCGAACATCTCGTCGGGAAACAGGCGATGCCGATGCTCGCCCAGAAACGCGTGCACCGAACCGGCGGGCACCAGATGCCCACACAACGCCGCAGCGTCCAACAACTCCGGGTTCGGGTCGCTCATCCCCTGCACCCACCGAGTCTCACCCACCACGCCCGAAAACGCGAGCACCGACCAATTGCTCAGCAGTCTCCTAGGAATCCTCGAGGTCGGACCAGTCCTCGGGACTGGCGAGCCGAGCTATGTGCGTCATGGCCTGGTGTCCTGCTCGTTGACCAGCCCTGTCGGCCGGGACTGTTCCCGACCACAGGGGCAGAGAGTGAGTG
>DASRJN010000234.1:0-5641 GCA_035649455.1 Acidimicrobiales bacterium | reverse complement strand
GGGCCGGGTCGACCGTCGCCATGACGGCAGCGCGAGGCGCCCCGCCCACTGGCGCGTCGGCTCAGCCAGGGTCGCTCCCGCAATCCCTTGGGCTCGCCCGGGTACGGCCGTTCGCCCCCGCCGCCACGTGCCGCGCCGCGGAGCCGCCCCGGGGCCGGGTCGACCGTCGCCATGACGGCAGCGCGAGGCGCCCCGCCCACTGGCGCGCCGGCTCAGCCAGGGTCGCTCCAGCGATCCCTTGGGCTCGGCCTGGGTCCGGCTCGCCGCCAATCGCCAGACCCCGGGTTCGGAGCGCGTGGGAGGGCGGCCGTAGCCTGGTGCCGTGCGGCTCCCCACCGTGACCCCGGCGGTCTACCGTCGCATCGCCTTGGCCACGCTCGCCGCGCTCGTTTTCATCATGGTGACCGGGGCGGCCGTGCGGCTGACCGGGTCCGGTCTCGGCTGCTCGACGTGGCCGACCTGCCATGCCGAGAGCTTCACGCCCCGGTCGGCCAGCGACACCCACGGCATGGTCGAATGGGTCAACCGCCTGATCACAGGCGCCGTCATGCTGCTGACGGTGGCGGCGGTGCTCGGCGCCCGCTGGCGGCAGCCCTTCCGGCGGGATCTGTTCCGCCTGTCGCTGGGCCTGCCGGCCTGGGTGTTCGCCAACGCCCTGGTGGGAGCGCTGGTGGTGTGGCTCCACCTGTCGCCCGTCTCGGTGATCGGGCACTTCCTGCTGTCGCTCGGAGCGGTGGCCAACGCCACGGTCCTCTACGAGCGGGCTGCCCACGGTCCCGCCGCGGCGCCCTCGGAGGACCGGCACTGGCGGGCGACGCCGCCCGTGGTGGCCGGCACCCGCCTGCTGCCGCTGGCGGCCGGCCTGGTCATCCTCACCGGCACGCTGGTCACGGGCAGCGGTCCCCATGCCGGCGACGAGCGGGCCGACCGCCTGGACCTGGCCGTGCACACCGTCGTGCGGGTCCACGGCATCGCCATGGTCCTGTTCCTGGTGCTCACCGTGGCCGTGGTGCGCATGGCACACCGGGGCGATGCCGAGCCCGTGGTCGTCGACCGTCTCCACCAGCTGCTGATCGTGCTGGTGGCGCAGGCGGCTCTTGGCTACTGGCAGTACTTCACGGGTGTTCCTGCACTGCTCGTGGCGTTCCACGTGTTGGGCGCCGCGCTGGTCTGGATCGCGGTGCTGCGGGTCTGGCTGAGCCTGCCGGCCCCGGTCGAGGAGCCGGCCGGGGAGGCGCTGGCGGCCAACCGTGCGACAATGGGGGCGTGGTGATCGCCGGTTCGCCCGCGCCGATGACGGCACCCGCAGAGGTCGACCAGCCCGTCGACAACCCGAACGTCGACCCCGAGACGCCCTGGGTCGTCATCGTGTGGAACGACCCGATCAACCTGATGTCCTACGTGACGTTCGTGCTCCAGAAGCTGTTCGGCTACCCGTTCGAGGTGGCCGAGAAGCTCATGCTGGCGGTCCACTACGAGGGCCGGGCGGTCGTGTCCAACGGCACCCGCGAGAAGGCTGAGCTCGACGTTTTCCGGCTGCACGAGCACGGCCTGTGGGCCACGATGCAACAGGATTGAGCCGATGTTCGACCGCGACCGGGTGAAGCGGAAGGGGGCGGGCCGGTACCAGATCCGGCTGCGGCCCAACGAGCGGATCCTGGTGGGCGACCTGGTGGACCAGCTCCGGGAGCAGCTGCTGGCGTCGACCGACGAGCCGTCGGTGCGCCGGCTGTTCCCGCCGGCCTACCCCGACGACGCCGAGCGCGACGCCGGCTACCAGGTCCTCACCCGCGACGAGCTGCTGGAGTCGAAGCTGGCGGCCATCGAGGTCGTCGAGAAGACGCTGGAGGGCGACCAGCTCGACGACGCCGGCATGACGGCGTGGATGGGCACGCTCAACTCCCTGCGGCTGGTGCTGGGCACTCGGCTCGACGTGGACGAGGGGCTCCCGACCCTCGACGCCGACGATCCCCTGGCCCCGGCGTATGCCGTCTACGAGTACCTGGGCTGGCTGCTGTCACAGGTGGTGGACGCGCTGAGCACCGACCTCCCACCCCCGACCACCGACATCCGGGGCGGGCCCCTGTAGGCCCGGTCGCTGAAGGGGACGTCTGCGCACCATGAGGGCGGACTCCGACGCCCAGACGCTGGGAGAACGCCCGCTGCGGCCGTGACCTCGAGGTTTGGAGGCGTCGGGGGGGCTGCTAGTGTGTTCCGACGCCCGTCCGGCGGGTCGAGCCCCCATCGTCCAGTGGCCTAGGACGCCGCCCTTTCAAGGCGGTAACACGGGTTCGAATCCCGTTGGGGGTGCGTAACCAGCCAGACCAGCCAGTTCTCGGTCCCGTGGTGCAGTTTGGAGTGCACGCCGGCCTGTCAAGCCGGAGGCCGCGGGTTCAAATCCCGTCGGGACCGCCAACTGTCTCCTCGGTCGGGTAGCTCAGTCGGCAGAGCGTCCGCCTGAAAAGCGGAAGGTCACCGGATCGACGCCGGTCCCGACCACCACGATGACCAGGCAAACCGCCTGGTCATCGGCCGTTTTCAGCACGACCAACAGTGGCCTGGAGTTGCCGGGAGATGCCCCCCGGAGACGGCGGGTTCCCGGCGCTCGGGGCATATTCGGGGCACGCCGCCTCGACGATCATCGTCGCCCGGCGGGCCTCGTGTACGCGACGGCAGTGATCACCTTGCACGTTCGCCCAGCGTCAGGACCAGGGCCACGACCGTGCCGGCAGCGCTGAGCGCGGCGCCGAGGGCGGGGTTGAGGAGGAAAATGCCGACGAGGGGCACGATGAGGAGCACGATCAGGGCGATGCGGCCACGAGTGGAGGTGATCCACCGGTGCCGCCGGGTGTGTCGAACAGACATGCCCACAGAGTATCGCGGGCAACATTGCAGGTCACAGGACGTGCTAAGCGCGCTAATGAAGGTCTAGTAACACACTCTTACAGCAAGGCTAGTGTGTTACCTCCGAGCCAATACAACGCTCGTAACGGTGTTGTGATACCCTAGCTCCAGGGTGTCCTGGTACATCGAACCTGGCCCTGACCAGCGGCCCCAGCGCCTAGGGGCCCGGTCGATGCCCTGTTCTAGAGCCCCTAGTACCCCTGTTACCCCTGGCCCCCCTGGATGGCCCTTCACAAAGGTACCGAACTTGCCCGAACGTGACTCTGACGTGGAGATTTCCGGAACCTCCAACTGGACCATCGAGCGGATCGTCGAGCGGTCGAGGCGATCGACCGGGGCGCGGTTCCCGGCGTCGTTCGTAAGAACGGATGATGGCGCCCCGACCCTCGCACGCCTGATCCAGGGAGGCCGCGGAGGTGGCGTTCGAATGAAGCTCTACCTGTCGAACGTGCTCCTGGCCGGCAGCACCCACCTGCACGCCGACTACGGCCGCAACACGATCTTCGACGTGTCTGGCCGCATGTGGGCCCGTGCCCTGGCCCTGCCCGACCCAGACCGTGCGGGTGCGCGTCGCATCGCCGATGCGCAAAATCAATTAGTCGATCTGAAGCTAATCGAGCTTGAGCGACGCCCTAGCGAGCCACCCATCGTGAGGCTTCGTCACCCGTCTGGTTCTGGAGGAAATTGGGTGGAGCCCGGGAGTCCATACGTCCGAGTGCCGCTCGAAATATGGACAAGCCGATGGCTGTGGTATCTCACAGGTAAGGAGCTAGCAGTGCTTATAGCCTTGATCGACCTCTGCGGCGGCAAAGGTCTAGATGGCACTGGCGGCCCACAGGCGCTGAGCGGCACGCACTTGCGGCGCTACGGCATGTCCGAAGACACGTGGCGCATCGCTTCCGCCGCCCTTGAGAACGCCGGACTCATCTATACGGACTCGGAGATCGTTCGCGTTGACCTACTGACTCCGAGGCGCCGAAAGCGCTACAAACTGTTGACCGAGCAGTTGGAGGTCCGGCCGCCGATACCGATGCCATATTGAGATGCGATTTGGACTGCGGATGCCCTCTCAAAGGGTGGCCAGATGACGGCTTCCCGGCGTTCGGGCAATGACAGCGCGGTGTCGCGGTCACGCCGGGCAACACTCGCAGCGCCGATCGGCAGGTGAGTTGGGGCCCTCTGCCGTTCGAGTCCGAAGTATGGGATTTGGGCATTGGCCCAAGTCGACGTATGCAGCGGGAGCAACGGCGGGAGCGACAGGGCCGACCTAGTACGGAGCGCCGTTACCTCCATCCCGAGGTCGAGCCCGCTGGGCTAGGGCGGACCGATCCGGGCGGTCATGCCAGGTCGGCTGGGAGGACGGACCCCTCCGCGATGCCGGCCACGACGGCCGCGAGTGGGTGGTGGTGTGGTGCGACCCGGACGAGCGGTCGATCCCGCCCCTGGCCGAGCGCTACGGCGACCGGTTCCTGTGGGCGTCGGACTTTCCCCACGCCGACGACACCCCCGACTACATCCCCGCCCTGGCCGAGATGGCCGCCGGGTTCCCGAGCCGTCGCCGGCGGGCGTTCCTGGGTGACCAGGTGCGGGCGCTGTTCGACGTCCCGGACGAGGCCCGGGCGGCGGCCGCGGCCTGACGGCGACCGATCCGCGCCCGTCTTCCCTCCGTACCCCTCACCGCATGGCCCGGTGCTCCCCCTGGTACCGGCTGACGGAAGAGGAAGACGAATGAACATCAAACGGATCCTGATCGGTGCCGGTGGCGGCGTGGCGACGGTCGGTCTGGCCGCGTTCACCGCCGCCTGTGCACCCCTGACGGTCCAGGCCACGGTGGTGAACGGAACGCTGACGGTCACCGGCACGGATACGAGCGACGCGATCGCCCTGCGACTGAAGGCCGGTGCGCCCAACACGCTCCAGGTCGACGTCGGTGACGACGGAGGTGCGGACTTCGAGTTCGATCGCACCACCTTCGGTCAGATCCACGTGCTGGCCAACGCCGGCGACGACCGCATCAGGATCGACCAGGTCAACGGCGCGTTCGCCGACGAGGCGACGACGCTCGACGGTGGCGCGGGCAACGACGTCGTCGTCGGCGGCGACGGCAACGAGTCGCTTCTCGGCGGCGCCGGCAACGACAGCATCGACGGCAACAAGGGCGTCGACCAGGCCGACCTCGGCGCCGAGGACGACAGCTTCGTCTGGGACCCGGGCGACGGCAGCGACGTCGTCGAGGGCCGAGCCGGGAGCGACGCGCTCGTGTTCAACGGGGCGAACGTCGACGAGAGCTTCACCCTGAGCGCCGAGGGCCAGCGGGCAATCCTGACCCGGAACGTCGGCAACATCCGCATGGACATGGACGGCGTCGAGACGCTGAACCTCACCATGCTGGACGGGTTCGACAACTTCAACGTCGGCGACTTCATGTTCAACACGGCGCTGAACAAGGCGAACGTCGACATGTCCGGCCCGGCCGGTGGCCCCGACGCCCAGACCGACAGCGTCAACCTCGTCGGCACCCCCGACGTCGACCACATCACGGCCACCGCCACGGGCGCCCGCATCGACGTCGCGGGCGTGCCGGTGGCGACGAGCATCACCGGGAGCAAGATCCCCGACCAGCTCCAGATCGCGGCCGAAGGCCCCGACGACACCATCACCGTCGACCCCGCGGTCGACGCCCTGGTCACGACACTGATCAACGTGCACGTGTGAGTACCGCAGCTCGTGGGGGCCT
>DASRJN010000233.1:0-2630 GCA_035649455.1 Acidimicrobiales bacterium | reverse complement strand
GCTGCCCACCAGCTTGAGGATGCCGACCGACCGCTCCGAGAGGGGCGAGGGCAATTTCGTTCCAGGTCGGCTGCAGCATGAGGCGCACTGGGCTCGCTAGTACCGTCCGCTGGTGGACTTTCATGGCTTACCCATCCTGCGATTGACGATCGACTGGGTCGCTGGGGTCTTGTCCATCGGCATAGGCGACGGACGACGGCGAGGTGGCAATCAGATCGTGGGGCTCCGCCGGCTTTCAGTCAATTGGGCCGTCCCCGGGGCTCCGAGCCAGCCCATCAGCCGAGTCGACGTGGGTCATGAGGAGCTGGACATCGAGATGCAGGGCGGCGGCCACATTTCGGTCGAAGCCAGCAGCATCGAGCTGCCCGACCGCCCTTGACCGGGGCTTCAACCTTCGCTCCCCGCTGTGACCTTGGGACCCCTGGCGCGGGACCGCGGGCGACAAATCCAATACGAGTCCGTTTGGTCCGCATGGGCCTGGGTCGCCGGCATTGGCCAGCGCTTGTGGCCCCACGCGTTGCCCGTGGGGCGGGGTGGGGGTGAGTATGGCGGCTGACCGTACGAGGTAGACGCGACGTAAAGGAGACCCGAGTCTCGGGTCTCCGCCGGCGGCCGGGACCCGGTGGGCCGGCCATGATCGGGGTATCGGTGACCGGAGGTCCTGAGGAGCCAGGAAGGCGTCCCGACGACGCGTCGCTGACCATGCGCCTCGTCTCGGAGACGGCAGAGCTGGCCCCGGCCCGCCAGTTCGTGCGGGCCACTCTGGGAGAGTGGGGTCTGGCCGACCAGGCCGCCGACTTCGTGCTGGCCGTGAGTGAGCTGGTGACCAACGCCCTGTCGCACGGCGCAGGGGATGTCGACGTGACGGTCGGGCTGCACGGCGACAGGGTGCGGTTGGCGGTGGGGGACGAGGGCTTCGGGCCCGAGCCGATTCGGTGCAGAGAGCCGGCGATCACGGGTGGCGGTGGGTGGGGCCTCCGGCTGGTCGACGGGCTGTCGGACTCGTGGGGGGCGCATCGGGTGCCGGGCCGCACGCTGGTGTGGATGGAGCGCCGGCTGACGGGTGACTAGGGCGTGGTCCGGCGCACGGCGAGCAGCGCCACGTCGTCTTGCGCGCGCTCGCCGCCGATCAAGTGGGCCATGACCCGGATGCAGACCTGCTCGACCGGGTCGGTCGTAACGGCATGGCATAGCTGGCTGATGCGATCGTCGAGCCGGACGTCACGCCGCTCGATCAACCCGTCGGTGTAGAAGCAGATCACGGCACCCGGGGGCAGCTCCACCGTCGTCGTCGGACGCGGCCGGGACGGGGCGATGCCGATCGGCGGCCCGACGGCCAGATCCAGGTAGCGGCCTGGTCCGTCGCCGGTCGCCACGACCGGTGCCGGGTGCCCGGCCAGCGCCAGCTGGATGTGGCCTGCGGCGACGTCGATACGGGCGACGACGGCCGTGGCCATCTGCCCCGGCTCGAAGTGCTGCAGCTGGCGATCGACGTGGTCGAGCACGGCACCGGGGTCGAGTTCGTCGGAGAACCCGTAGGCCCGCAGCGAGCTGCGCAGGCGACCCATGACGACCGCCGCCCGCAGACCCTTGCCGACCACGTCACCGACGGTGACGAACACCCGCCCGGACGGCAGGACGAACATGTCGTACCAGTCGCCGCCGACGGTCCCGGCCCCGGGGATGTAGCGCACGGCCGTCTCCAACCCGGCCACGTCGGGGAGCCGGTCGGGCAACAGGCTCCGCTGCATCACGAGCGACGCTCTTCGCTCGGTCTCTGACAGCGATGCCTGGGTGGCGAGCGCGACCCGATCGGCGACCAGCTGGAGCAGCTCAACGTCCTCGTCGTCGAACCGGCGTTGGGACACCGTGCCCACATGCAGCACCCCGAGCAGCTGGCCGCCGGCGAGCAGGGGCACGCCCAGCAGGGATCGGATGCCCCTGGCGCGCAGCAACGGATTGACCACGTCCGCTTGGTCGATGTCCTCGATCGCCAGTGCCTGCCGGGTCTGAGCAACGCGCCCCGCGAAGCCCCGGCCCAACGGCACCCGCACATCCTGGTACACCTCCTCCTCGATGCCCCGGGCCGCGGTGGCCACGAGCTGCCCGCTGGCGCGGTCGAAGAGCAGGACGACCGCCGTGTCCACCGCCAGGATCTCGCGGACGCGATCCAGCAACTCCACGAGGAGCTCCTCCACGGACAGCTGGGCGAGACCGGCATCGGTCACCGCCTCGATACCTCGCAACCGCTCGGCTATCGCCCGGATCCGAGCGTCGCGTCGCCCCGACATGTCCGCGGAGATTATTCGCCCACGATCACCGTCGTATGCGTTCGCTCACCCTTCCTCATCGTCGCGCCGTACCCACTCCGGCGCCGTTCGCGCGGTCCAGGGTTCGTTCCGAGCTCCTCGGGTAGCACTCCCCGTGGCGGCCGAGACAACGGAGAGAAGCATGGACGGCTTGACGCTCTTGATCGCCGATCACAACCGGGTACGCGGCCTGTTCGCCCGGATCCAGGAAGCCGAGAAGTCTGGTGAGGTCACAGCGATGGCCGACCTGATGCACATGATCGACGAGGAGCTCACGGTCCACACCGACATCGAGGAGAAGGTGTTCTACCCCTGGGCGCA
>DASRJN010000232.1:0-20415 GCA_035649455.1 Acidimicrobiales bacterium | reverse complement strand
CGGGGCCGCTACGTCGTGATGGGCGACGCCGACTGCACCTACGACTTCCGCCAGCTGCGCGAGTTCGTCGAGCGGTTCCACGAGGGCTACGAGTTCGTGATGGGCTCCCGCTGGAAGGGGTCGATCGAGCCGGGCTCGATGCCCGCGCTCCACCAGTACTTCGGCACGCCGGTCACCACGTGGGTCCTCAACCGGGTCTACGGCTCGAAGTTCTCGGACATCCACTGCGGGATGCGAGGCATCACCCGCGACGCCCTGGAGCGCATGGACATCTCCTCGCAGTCGTGGGAGTACGCCTCCGAGATGGTGCTCAAGTCGGTGCACATGGGTCTGCGCACGACCGAGGTCCCGGTGCGGTTCCTGAAGGACCGCGAGGGCCGGCTCAGCCATCACAAGCGCGCCGGGTGGTTCTCGCCCTTCCAGGCGGCGTGGATCAACCTCCGCGCCATGTTCGTCTACGGAGCCGACTTCTTCGCGCTGAAGCCGGGCGTGGTCCTGACCGCGGTCGGATTGTTGTTCACGCTGCCGCTGGCGTTCGGGCCGGTGACCGTGGGCGGCATCACCTTCTCGCTCTACTGGATGCTGTTCGGCTCCATGCTCACGATCCTGGGGCTGCAGAGCGTGTTCCTCGGCTGCATCGCCCAGGTGCTCTATGACTACACCGGTCGGGCGGCCCGGCGCTGGGGCCATGTGTTCCGCTACACACGCACGGTCACGCTGGCCGGCGGTCTGTTCGTGGCGGGTGTGGCCCTGTCGATCCCCCTCGTCGTCGAGTACGCCGGCAACGACTGGTCGCTGCCCCACGGCATCGACCCCGAGGGCTACCTGGCCGTGCTGGGCCTCCTGGCGGTGATCGCGTCGGTCATGACCTTCACGAACACGTTGCTGCTCCACGCGGCGCTGCTGCCTCGCCCGAAGGGACAGGTGCGGCCGTGAGCGAGCGCGGCGAGGGGACGGCACCCGCCGGGCGGGAGACGTCCTTCGGCCAGCAGGGCTCCCTGACGCCGGTGGACCGGTTCGGCGTCTGGCTGTCGGGCCGCAGCATCCACCGCCACGTCGACACGTTCCGGGGCAAGCGGATCGCGGACGTCGGCTGCGGCTACAACGCCACCTTCGCCCGCACCGTCCTCGACGACGTCGAGCACGCCGTGCTGCTGGACCTGTCGGTCGACGTCGAGCTCAAGGCGCATCCGCACGCGGAGGTCATCGAGGGCTCCCTGCCCGGCACGCTGACCCGGCTCCAGGACGAGAGCCAGGACGTGGTGCTGTGCACCTCGGTGCTCGAGCACCTCTGGGAGCCCCAGCGCGCCCTGGACGAGATGAGACGGCTGCTCCGCCCGGGCGGCGTGTGCCTGGTGAACGTGCCGTCCTGGCTCGGCAAGCGCGCCCTCGAGCTGTCCGCGTTCCGGCTCGGGCTCAGCCCCGCCGAGGAGATGAACGACCACAAGGCCTACTACGACCCCCGGGACCTGTGGCCCATGCTGGTCAGGGCCGGATTCCGCCCCCAGGACCTGCGCGTGGCCCGGCACAAGTTCGGCCTCAACACCTTCGCGGTGTGCCGGGTCCCGTCCGCCCCGTCGACGAGTTGAACGAGACCATGAGCAGCTTCACCGAGTCCTTCCTCGACGAGACGCGCCAGATCCTGGCTGCGCTCGACCCCGGCCGCGTCGAGGCCCTGGCCCACGACCTGGCCGCGGTCCGAGCCCGGGGCGGGCGCCTCTTCATCCTGGGCGTGGGGGGATCGGCCGGCCATGCCGGTCATGCCGTCAACGACTTCCGCAAGCTGTGCGGTTTCGAGGCCTACGCACCCACCGACAACGTGTCCGAGCTGACCGCCCGCACCAACGACGAGGGTTGGGACACGGTGTTCTCGGCCTGGCTGGAGGGCTCGCGCCTCGGGCCGGACGATGCGCTGCTGGTGTTCTCGGTGGGCGGCGGCGACCTCGAGCGCAACGTTTCGCCCAATCTCGTCCGAGCCCTCGAGCTGGCCCAGAAGGTGGGCGCGGGCATCCACGGCATCGTGGGCCGCGACGGCGGCTACACCGCCGCGTCGGCCACCTCATGCGTGGTCATCCCGCCGCTGGTGGCCGAGCGGATCACGCCGCACACCGAGGGCTTGTGCGCCGTCATCTGGCACCTCCTCGTGAGCCACCCGGCGCTGGCGCGCGGCGCGACCAAGTGGGAGTCGGTGGCCACCACGCCCGGAGCAGCCGGATGAGCGGCGGGCGCTGGTTCGTGGTCGGGGGCGCCGGCTTCATCGGGAGCCACTTCGTCGACCGCCTGCTGGCCGACCCCGAGGTCAGCCGCGTCACCATCTACGACAACTACTCCTCGGGGCGCCACTGGCACCACGCGGCCCACGACGGCGACCACCGCTTCACGGCCGTGCGTGGCCAGGTCGAGGACACCGCGGCGCTGCGGGCCGCCATGGATGGCCACGACAGCGTGATCCACCTGGCGTCCAACCCGGACATCGCGGCGGCGGTGACCACGCCGAGCATCGACTTCGACCAGGGCACGGCCCTCACCAACAGCGTCGTCGAGGCCATGCGCACCTCTTCGGCGCGGCGGTTGATGTACGCGTCGGGCAGCGGCGTCTACGGCGACCTCGGCCACCGCGAGGCGCACGAGGACCACGGCCCGATGCTCCCGGGTTCGACCTACGGTGCGTCCAAGCTCGCCGGCGAGGCGCTGATCTGCGCGTACGTCGCCATGTTCGACCTCACTGCCTGCGCCTTCCGCTTCGGGAACGTCGTCGGCCCTCGCCAGACCCACGGCGTCGGTTTCGACTTCGTGCGCCGCCTGCGCAAGGACCCGACCGTGCTGTCCATCCTGGGCGACGGCCGCCAGAGCAAGTCCTACATCGACGTGGGCGACGTGGTGTCGGCTGTGCTCACCGCACACGCCCGCGAGACGGCTCCGTTCCGGGCCTTCAACGTGGCCACCGGCGATTACGTCACGGTGACCGAGATCGCCCACCTGGCCCTCGAGGTGCTCGGGCTCGATCCCGCCGGCGTGGCCTTCGAGTACGCGGGTGGTGACCGGGGTTGGAAGGGCGACGTCCCCATAGTCCGGCTCGACACCGCCCGCATCAGGGCGCTCGGCTGGACGCACACGCGGTCCTCGGCCGAGGCCCTGGCCGCCGCCATGGAGGCGCTGGCCCGCGACGACGCCGCGGGGCTGCTGTGAGCGCACCGGCCGGCCGGATGGCGGTGTTCCTGGACCGGGACGGCGTGCTGAACGAGGCGCTGGTCCGCGACGGCAAGCCGTACCCGCCCGCCTCGGTGGACGAGGTGGTGCTGCGCGCGGGAGTGCGCGGCGCGTGCCGGGCCCTGTCCGATGCGGGCGCGCTGCTCGTGGTGGTCACCAACCAGCCGGACCTGGCCCGGGGCACGACCACGCGGGCAGCCGTCGACGCCATCAACGACCACCTCACGGCCGAGCTGGGCCTCGACGCGGTGCGGGTGTGCGGACACGACGATGCCGACGGCTGCGCCTGCCGCAAGCCGAAGCCGGGCCTCATCCTGGAGGCGGCCGAGGAGCTGGAGATCGACCTGGGCCGCAGCCTCATGGTGGGCGACCGCTGGCGGGACATCGAGGCCGGGGCGCGAGCCGGGCTGACCACCGTTTGGGTCCGCAATGACTATGACGAGCGCCGGCCGGACGCACCCGACCACGTGGTCGACGGCCTCGGCGAGGTGATCCCCCTCGTCACGCGCTCGTCCGCGCGCAAGGAGGCGCAATCGACATGACTGCAGGGCGCGAGCTGACCATCCGGATCTTCGCCGACGGGGCGGACATCACGCAGGTCCGCAAACTGGCCGCCGATCCGCTGATCGCCGGCTTCACCACCAACCCGACGCTCATGCGCAAGGCGGGGGTCGACGACTACGAGTCGTTCGCCCGCGAGTTCCTGGACTGCGTGCCCGACCGGCCGATCTCGTTCGAGGTGTTCACGGACCGCTTCGCCGACATGGAGCGGCAGGCCCGCAAGATCGCCGGCTGGGGCGACAACGTCTACGTCAAGATCCCCATCACCAACACCGAGGGCGCGTCCAGCCTGGACCTCGTGCGGCGGCTCACGGCCGACGGCGTGCGGCTCAACATCACCGCGCTCCTGACCGACGAGCAGGTGGTGGCGTCCGCCGAGGCGCTGGAAGGGGGCAGTCCCGCCTTCGTGTCGGTGTTCGCCGGCCGCATCGCGGACACCGGCCGCGAGCCCGAGCCCATCATGGTGCGGGCGCTCGAGACCCTCCGCCCGCTGGCAGGCGTGGAGCTGATCTGGGCCAGCCCGCGTGAGGTCCTCAACATCGTCCAGGCCGACCGCATCGGCTGCCACGTCATCACGGTGACGCCCGACCTGCTGGCCAAGCTGGAGCTGCTCGGCAAGGACCTGGGCGAGTTCTCGCTCGACACCGTGCGCATGTTCCACCGCGACGCCTCCGCCGCGGGTTATTCGCTGTGAGTGAGACCCGGGGGGCCGAGCCCGGCCAGGACGACTGGGACACTCACTGGGAGAACTTCGCGGAGTCGGCCGAGCACAACCCGGCCCAGGCCTTCCGGCGGCGCCTGGTCCTGGCGCTGCTGGCCCGGAGCGGCGGCCCCCGTCGCTACCTCGACATCGGCAGCGGCCAGGGCGACCTCGCCGCCCAGGTGGCGGAGCACTGGCCGGCCGCCGAGATCGCCGGCATCGAGCTGAGCGCCAAGGGCGTCGACCTCGCCTCGGCCAAGGTGCCTGGAGGCCGGTTCGAGCAGTTCGACCTGCTCAGCGGGCAGCCTCCCCTCGCCGGGCTCGCGGGTTGGGCCACGCACGCCACCTGCTCGGAGGTGATCGAGCATGTCGACGAGCCGCAGCCGTTCCTGACCGCCGCCCGCCAGTGGCTGGCCCCGGGGGCCACGCTGGCGGTGACGGTCCCGGGCGGCCCGATGTCGGCGTTCGACCGCCATGTCGGCCACCGCCGGCACTACACGATCGAGGACCTGACCGCGCTGCTGGAGGCGACCGGCTTCACGGTGCAGGACTGCGGGGGCGCCGGCTTCCCGGTATTCAACCTGTACCGCCGCACGGTCATCGCCCGGGGTGAGCAGCTCATCACCGACGTGGACGCCGAGGGAGGCGTGCCGCTGGCCGCACGGCTGGCGATGGGGGTGTTCGATAAGCTGCTGGCTGCCAGCCCTACGCGCGGCCGCCGCGGCTGGCAGCTCTATGCCCTGGCGACTGTGGGCCCTCCCCGGCCGCCCGACTGACACGCCCATGCGCACTGTCCCCGACCGCGGGGCTCGCGAGCTCAACGGCAACGGTGCCGGCGAGCCGCCGCGGCGACTTCGTCTTCCGGGCGTTCGGGCCCGGATGGCCCGGTCGTGGGCAGCCGCGCCCCACCGGCGGAGCGTCACGGCGCACGCCTCGCTGCTCGCGGGGTCGGCCGTCATCGCGCTCGGCGTCAGTAACGCCGTGAACACCTGGTACATGGGCGGGCACAACCTGCGGACCGAGACCGATATCGTCGGCTACCCCACGTTCGCCAACTACAACATCGAGCACTACACCGAGCTGTTCATCCTGGCCGCGGTCGTGTTCCCGCTGGTCCTCGGCCTGTCGTTCGTGGCGTTCGAGCTGGTGGTGCCGCGCCTGCTGGCTCGGTTCTCGCGCCCCGGAGTGGTCGAGGCATCCGGCGTCGTCGGGCGCGTCGCGGTGCCCGGCTTCGCCTTCGGGCTGGTGACCGCGGTCAGCCTCCAGCTGTCCCGGGGCCGCGCCGGGCTGGCGGTGGCGGCCGTGACCGTGGCCTACGCGGCCGGCGTGGCGGTGCTGTCCGTGGTGGTCGCCGCGTTGCGGCCGGGCCAGCCGGCGTTGCGGCTCATGGCCGCGCTGAACGCCGCGCTGGTTCCCGCCCTTGTGCTGTCGCTCGTGGCGGTCTCGGCAGCCACGACGGTCACGGTGACCAGCACCGGGGACGTGAACCACCACGCATTCCTGCCGTGGCCGGTGGCGGCGGCAGGGACGGTGGTGCTGGGCGCCGTGGTGGTGTGGCGTCTACGCCGGTTGTGGCGCCGCCCGCTCGACGAGCTACGCCGATTCGAGTGGGACGTGGTGACGCTGGTGGCCGGGTCGGTCATCGTCTGGTTCTTCACCGCCCGCCTGACCGGTGCTCTCGGCGCCTTGGACGCGTTCCACGAGGGCGAGGGCCTGGCCACCGCCACGCTCCTGAGGCACGGCGCGTTCCCCTGGCGCGACCTGGTGTTCATCCACGGGCCGCTCTACGACGCGCTGTCGCCGCTGGTGGGCCTCGGCGTGTTCGAGAACTCCCGCTGGGGCATGGACGCGGGGACTCACATCATCATGCTCCCGCTCTGCTTCGTGGCGCTCTGGGTGCTGCTGACCCGGGTCGTGCGGAACTGGGTGATCCTCGCGGCGTTCCCGCTGGCACTGCTGGCGGGCAACGTGTACCTCGACGGCCTGCTCACATCGATCGTGTCCCTGCGCTTGCTCTTGCTGCCGCTGATCGTCCTCCTGTTGCTGCGCGCGGTGCGCTCGGATGGGTGGCTCTGGAGCTTCGGGCTGGGTGTGATGCTGGTCGCGGCGTTCGTGCTGACCCCCGAGCTGGCGTTCGGCGTCGTGGCCGCCGGCGTGGTGGTGATCGGTTACGAGCTGATCGAGGGCGGGCCGAGACCGTGGCGCCAACGGTTCCGCCGCACGCTCGGCTGCCTCGGCGGCGGCGCCGCGGCCGCCGCCGTGTTCCTGGCCTGGCTCGCCTGGAACGGGGCGGTCGACGACTACCTGTTCTACTTCCGCACCTTCGCTCCCGACCACGAGCTGACCGGCGGCTTCCGCGTCGACCCGACCGCCGGGGCCAACTACGTGTTTGCGGCCGTGCTCCCCTGGGCCCTCGCCTTGGCCGTCGGCGCCTACTTCGCCTGGCGACTGGCCACCCGCACCCAGCCGCGGGCGTCCGACTGGGCCATGGCCAGCCTGGCCGTGCTCGGCATCCTCTACTACCCGAAGTTCCTGGCGCGCGCGGACGGCCACGTGTTCGGCGGCATGGCCGTCGGTTTCGCCCTCCTCGTCTACATCCTCGCCCGGGTCCTCGAGCCGGGCGACCGGGACCTGGAGTCTGCCGCGCCCGGGCGCGCCCCGGCCCACCTCCTCAGCTTCTGCGTGGCGGGCGCGCTGGTGGCCACCGCCGTGGGGCCGGCGCTCGGCCGCCTGAGCGCCGTCCCGGACCGCTTCCAGGCCTCCTCGGACTCCCCGGTGACGTCACCGCTGATGGGCTACGCCAGCTCCGACGCCTTGTGGCCCGGGCTCGTCGACGACCTCGGAGTGGCGATCGGCGCGCTCGGCCCGGGCACACGGGTGTTCGACTTCACGAACCAGCCCGCGATCGTGCACTTCCTGCTCGGCCAGCCGGCCGTCACGCGTTACCCGCACGTCAGCATGGCCATCCGCGAGGCCGCCCAGGCCGACCTCATCGACCAGCTCGCCGAGGACCAGCCCGAGCTGGTCATCTACTGGAGCGAGGGGTACGGGCTCGACAACTGGGACGGCATCGTCAACCCCGTCCGCCACTACGACGTCAGCCAGTGGTTGCTCGAGCACTACAGGCCCTGGATGTCGCTCCAGGGTGACCTGCTGTACGTCCGGAACGACCTGGACCCGCCCGACCCTGCCACCTTGGCCCCGAGCCTGTCGCAAGCGCCCATCGTCGACGATCTGATCGATCGGGTGCCCCAGTGCCAGTGGGGCACCTCGCCGATGTTCCTCGACAGCGCTGACCAGGTCGGGACGGATGGCCTCCGGGTGCAGGGCATCCCGATCGACCGCGAGGTCACGGTCACGGGTTGGGCGGGCTCGGTGGCCGGCGCCCCGGCGAGCCGGCTGCTGGCGCTGGATCCTGCCGGCCGGGTGCTGGCCGAGGTCGCCACCAACGGCCCGCGGCCGGAATTGAGCCAGTACGCACCCGACGGCGTCGGCACCGGCTACGCCATCGTGGTGCCGCTGGAGGCCGGCCTCCGGGCCGACCAGATCAGCCTGGTGGCCGTGAACGCCAGCGGCGTCGCCGCTCCGGTGGCGGCCACGCCGGCGCCGGCCGCGGGCACCTCGCTCGTGTCCCGGGACGGCCACACGGCGGTGCTCGCCCCCTTGGCTCCCGTAGGCGCGATCGAGACCCAGGCGGAGACCAGCCTGCCCGCGGGCGGGCAGACGCTGCGCCTGGACCTGCCCGCGGGCGCCACCGAGGACTACGACTGGGTCGAGCTGTCGACCGGAGGCGAGCCGGCCAAGGCGCGTTACCTGCTCACCAACCTGTACCAGGGCCAGGCGGCCGACGCCATCGCTGCCACCACGGGCCCAGGCATACAGTTCGACACCTTCGCTCGGGCGGTGGACCGCTACCTCGTGCAGGTCGGGGCGTGCGCGCAGTGGCGGGGCTTCGCCGGCACCACCGTCTACCTGCGAACGAACGCCCTGGGCGACGTCACCCTCACCGTGCAGCGGTCGGTGCGGCCTCTCGGGTGACGGCCGTGGCTAGCGGGACATCTCGTGCAGGTGGCGGCCTGCGGGCACTGGTGCCGGGCCGGGAACCGCATCCTCGCCGATGCGGGTGAGGCTGAGCAGGAACGACACGAGCACCACCTGGGCGCCCGCCACCACCAGCAGCATCCCCAGCAGCGGGAGGCGCATGTCGTCGGTGGTCAGCCCGCCGAAGTCGGTCCCCGACCAGTGCAGGAACGCACCCACGAACGCGGCGGCGCCACCGAGCGCCATCAGCGTGCCCACCAGGACGCCCCATTCCAGGGTGAAGCGGTCCAGGACCCGCTCCAGCCGATCGCTGCGGGGCAGCAGCCCGAGCTGGAAGCTGTAGGCGCGCGACACCAGCGCCAGGCCGCCGGCCTGGAGCCCGACCACGGTGGCGGTGGCCGCCAGCGTCATGGTCTGGACGTCGAAGGCGAGCTCGCCGACGTGCACCGGCCCGCTCCACAGCGTGGCGAACACGGCCGTGCCCCCCACGACCAGCAGCAGCGACGGGTACAGGAACAGCCACCGGGGGCTGAACGCCAGCAGGAACCTCAGGTGGCGCCAGCCATCCCGCCAGGTGCGGAGGTGGGGCGCGCGGCTACGCCCGTCGGGCCGCAGCGTCGTGGGGACCTCCGCGATCTCGAGGCCGGCGAGCGAGGCTCGCACGATCATCTCGCTGGCGAACTCCATCCCGTTGGTGCGCAGCCCGAGCCCGAGGATGCGATCGCGGCGGAACCCGCGCATGCCGCAGTGGAAGTCGTGGATCGGCACGCGGAAGAACCGCCGGCCGACCAACGACAGGATGGGATTGCCCAGGTAGCGGTGCATCGCCGGCATGGCGCCCGGGGCGATGCCACCGGCAAAGCGATCGCCCATCACCATGTCAGCCCCTTGGCGGAGCCGGGTGACGAAGGGCTCCAGCTCGTCGAGGGCATAGCTGTCGTCGGCGTCGGCCATGATCACGTAGGTGCCGCGAGCCTCGGCGATGCCGGCGCGGAGGGCGGCCCCGTAACCGCGCTCGGCCACGGGCACGACCCGCGCGCCGTGCTCGACGGCGATCTCCTGCGAGCCGTCGGTGCTGCCGTTGTCGGCCACGACGACCTCGCCCACGATCGCCAGCCGGTCCAGCGACGCCTGCGCCTTGGTGATGCACGTCGCCAGCGTCTCCGCCTCGTCGAGGCAGGGCAGGACGACGGAGACCTCCAGGCTGGACGAGCCCGCTGCACTCGACATCTCATCGCTCCGGCGTGTCGGCATCGGGCTGGGGCGGATCCTTCCCGATCGCAGGTCCACCGCCCCAGCGTCGGTGTACCGATGTCGATCCGTGGACACGTTAACCTCATCGAGGCAGGTGATCGGTCAGCGGCATGGAGTTGATGCGCCAGGGTGTCCACCACGACTGGCGCGGGTCGCGGACGTCACGGTAATGTCGAACGTCTTGCCCCGAAATCGCATGAGAGTCTTTGAAGCGAGCACCTGATGGCTTATGTGACTCAGGTGTGGAGCTATCGCGGCCTGATCGGCAACCTCGCCCAGCGAGAGCTCAAGAGCCGCTACAAGCGGAGCGTCCTCGGGTGGGCATGGTCGTTGATCAACCCCGCGGCCACCCTGCTGATCTACACGGTCGTCTTCGGGACGGTCCTGAAGGTCCAGCCTCCCGTGGGCGGCAACGGCGAGCTCGAGTCGTTCGCGCTGTACCTGTTCTGCGCGCTCGTCATGTGGAACTTCTTCAACGGCGTGGTGGTCGGCTCGATGGGCGCGCTGTTGGGGGCGGGCTCGCTGCTGAAGAAGGTCTACTTCCCGCCCGAGTGCCCCGCCATGGCCAATGCGCTGACCGTGCTGATCCAGACGGCCATCGAGGCGGGGATCCTGGTGTTCGTGCTCATCCTGGTGCACAACATCTCGTGGACCGTGCTGATCTTCCCCTACCTGCTGCTGCTTTTGGCCTTGTTCTCCCTGGGCATCGGCCTGGTGCTCAGCCTGCTCAACGTGTACCTGCGGGATATCAACTACCTGGTCGGCATCGCAATGAACCTGCTGTTCTACGGCACGCCGATCGTCTATACCTACGACCTGGTACAGGCCAATGCGCCGGAATGGGTGCAGGTGGCAGTCAAGCTCAACCCGCTAACGCAATTCGTCGGCGCCTCCCGTGACATCTTCTACGGGATGGAGGTGCCGAGCCTGACCCGCATGGCCGGCCTCACCGCGGTCTCGGCCGTCACCTTCGTGGCGGGCTGGGCGATCTTCATCGCAAAGTCCAAGGACGTGAGCGAAGAGCTGTGACCCTGCTGCTGCCCGACCGTCGCACGACCGACAACCCCGAGCCGGCCGTGGTCGTCACCGATGTCTCGAAGCGCTTCCGGCTGTACAAGGACAAGTCCACCAGCCTCAAGGAGCGGGTGACCCGCCTGCGCCGCTCGGTCTTCGACGAGTACTGGGCCCTACGGAACGTGTCCCTCGAGGTGCCCCCCGGAACCACCTACGGCCTCATCGGCCACAACGGGTCCGGCAAGTCCACGCTGCTGCGGCTCATGGCCGGCATCCACCGCCCCACCACCGGCAAGGTGGACGTGCGCGGCCGGGTGTCCGCCCTGCTGGAGCTGGGCGCGGGGTTCCACCCGGAGCTGACCGGCCGGGAGAACGTCTACCTCAACGGCTCGATCCTCGGCCTGGGCCGCAAGGCCATCAACGCCAAGCTCGACGAGATCGTCGAGTTCGCCGGGCTGGGCGAGTTCATCGACTCACCGGTGAAGATCTACTCCAGCGGCATGTTCGTTCGGCTGGGCTTCTCGGTGGCGGTGCACGTCGAGCCCGACATCCTCATCATCGACGAGGTCATCGCGGTCGGTGACGAGGACTTCCAGCGCCGTTGCTTCGACCACCTGTACCGGCTGCGGAACCAGGGGGCGACCATCATCATGGTCACCCACAGCCTTCCCCTGGTGCAGACCATGTGCGACAACGCCGCCTGGCTGGACCACGGTGAGCTCCGGGCAGTCGGCCGCGCCCCTGAGGTGGTCCACCAGTACCTGGACCAGGTCAACGTGGTCGAGGCCGAGCGCATGGAAGGCGTCAACGCCGACGTCGTCGAAGAGCGCGCCCTGCACGACCTCATCACCATCGAGCGGGTCGAGTTCCTGGGCCCCGGGGGCGGGCCCACCCGCACCGCGACCCCCGCGGAGCCGCTCACGGTGCGCATGCACTGGAACGTCCACGAACCGATCGAGGTCCCGTTGTTCTCGTTCGCGGTGGAGAGCGAGGCCGGCGTCTACGTGACCAACCCCGGTATGCGCACCTCGGTGGGCAAGCTGCCGGTGGGGCCGGGCTACGTCGACTACCGGATCGACGAGCTGGCGCTCGGTCCGGGGCAGTACACCTTCAGCGTCGCGGCGCACGACCACACGGGAACGACCGTGCTGGACAAGCGCGAGCGCTTCCTCAACCTGCGCGTCCAGCCAGGGGCGCACGTCGTCTACGGACTGATGGACATGCTGGGCACCTGGGAGCCCCCCGTGCCGCACACCGAGGAGTCGTGATGACCGTGTCGGCCGACGACGAGGTCCCCGTGCGCGCTCGCACACGGGGAGCCGTCGAACGTATCGCTCCGCCCGGGTCGACCCCCCGCGCCATGCTCCGCCTGGCCCGCCAGGTGGTCAAGGACGGCGTCCGCTTCAGCGGGCGGCTGCGCGAGGTGTGGCGGATAGCGCGCCAGCTGGAAGGGTCCGCGCCCGAGTACCGCCACTGGCTCCACGACCACCGGCCCCCGGTCGAGACGCTGCTGCGCCAGACCGAGCCGGAGCACACCAAGCGCATCCGCACGCGCATCGAGTTCGTGGTCCTGCCGCACCCGGCGGGCGACGTCGCCGCCACGGTCGACTCGCTCGCCGGCCAGACGTTCCAGGGCTGGTCGGCCATCGTGGCCGGGGCCGAGGCCCCAGCGGGCGAGGCCCGCGTCACGGGCGCGCCCGACCGCACGCCCCAGGAGGTCCTGGCGGCCGTGGCCACCACCGGATCCCCGCACGACCTCGTGGTGGTGCTCGCGGCGGGCGACCGGCTCGAGCCCGACATGGCGTTCAACCTGGTCGCCCGGGCCTGGGACAACCCCTTCGTCGTGCTCGTCGGGTGGGACGACGACGTGATCGACGCGTCGGGCATGCTCGACGACCCCCGCTTCCGCCCGGCATGGTCGCCCGAGGTCCTGCTGTCGGCCAACTACCTGGGCCGATCGTTCGCTGTCCGCCGCGACCGCCTGGCCGCGGCCGGGCCGCCCCGGCTCGACCTGGGCGACGCCGCCTGGTGGGATCTCCTGCTCCGTCTCGACCCGGGCGAGAACGAGGTGGCTCGGGTGCCCCGCGTGCTCCAGCACCTGGTGCGCCGCCCGGCCACGGCGCTGGGCCCGGCCGGCGTCGACGTGGTCCGGGCCCATCTCGAGCGGACCGGCCGCGCCGGCGAGGTCGTCGAGACCGAGGCGGGGGCGCGCGTGTCGTGGACGCTGGAGGAGCCGCCCCACGTCACGGTGATCATCCCGAGCCGCCACAACCGGCCGCTGCTGTCGATCTGCCTCCCCAGCCTGGCCCAGACCGACTACCCGGACTTCGACGTGGTGGTCGTCGACAACGGCGAGCGCAGCCACGACAACGAGGCCTGGTACGAGACGGTGGCGGATGGGCTCGACCTGCAGGTCCGCTGGTGGGACCGGCCCTTCAACTACTCGGCGGTGAACAACTGGGCGGCGGCCGACGCCAAGGGCGACGTCCTCGTCTTCCTCAACGACGACACCGAGTTGGAAGACCACGGCTGGTTGCGGGAGCTGGTGGCGTGGCTGCAGCAACCGGGCATCGGCCTGGTGGGCACACAGCTCGTCGATCCCGACGGCGCCATCCAGCACGGCGGCGTCGTCCTCGGGATGCATGGCTTCGCCGACCACCTGTTCGCGGGGTCGCGACCGGGCGACGACACGATGTTCGGGTCGACGCTGTGGTATCGCAACTCGCTGTCGGTCACCGCCGCGTGCGTGGCGGTGCGGCGTGACGACTTCACCGGGGTCGGTGGCTTCGACGAGCGCTTCGTCCTCTGCGGCAGCGACGTCGTGCTGGGCCTGGACCTGCGCTTCCGGGGCCTGCGCAACGTCGTCACCCCCTTCGCCCGGGTCCGTCACATGGAGTCCGCCACCCGGGGCACGGCCGGCGTGCCCGAGGACTTCCCCACCAGCTACTGGCGGTACCAGCGCTGGCTGCAGGGCGGAGACCCCTACTTCTCGCCCAACCTTTCGCTGCAGAGCGGGGTGCCCGCGCTGCGCGCGAAGGAGGAGCCCTCGCCGCTGGTCGCCGTGGGTCAGGCGCTGGGGCGCGACTTCTCCATCTTCCGCCAGCGCACCACCGAGGCGGAGTCGCTGTGGCTGGCCGATCTGTGCCGCGCCGACGCGGGCCTGCGAGGCCGCGTCCAGGCCCAGCACGCGGCACTGGCCGAGCCGTTCGAGGTCCGCACCGTCAACTGGTTCATCCCCGACTTCGACAGCCCGTTCTACGGCGGCATCAACACCGCCTTCCGCATGGCCGACTACCTCGCCCGCGAGCACGGCGTCGAGAACCGGTTCGTGGTCATGGCCAACCCGAACGAGGCGTTCATCCGCTCGGCGCTCGCCGCCGCCTTCCCCCGGCTGGCCGACGTGCCGATGCAGTTCTACCCGGGCGGCACCGGCGAGCGCCTGAAGGGGATCGCGCCCGCCGACGCGTCGATCGCCACTTTGTGCTTCACCGCCTACTCGGTGGCCGCTGTGGAGGGCACGAAGCGGCGCTTCTACCTGGTGCAGGACTTCGAGCCCATGTTCTACCCGGCCGGCACCAACTACGCCCTGGCCGAGGAGTCCTACCTGCTGGGCCTGTACGCCCTGTGCAACACGCCGCGGCTGCTCGACATCTACCAGCGGGACTACCAGGGCGAGGGCACGTCGTTCATGCCCGCGGTCGATCCCACGGTGTTCCATGCCGAGGGGCGGAAGCCGCTCGACCACGACGGTCCCACCTCGATCTTCCTCTATGCCCGGCCCGGCCACTGGCGCAACTGCTGGGAGATCGCCTCGCTGGCGCTCGACCAGCTCAAGGACGAGCTCGGCGACCGGGTGCGCATCGTGACCGCGGGGTCGTGGGCCCGGCCCGACGAGCTGGGCCGGGGCATCGAGCACCTGGGGCTGCTCGACTACCGCGACACCGGCGCGCTGTACCGGACCTGCGACGCCGGCATCGCGCTCACGCTGTCGGAGCACCCCTCGTACCTGCCGCTGGAGCTGATGGCCTGCGGCACCCCGGTGGTGGCGTTCGACAACCCGGCCGGTGATTGGATCGTCCATCACGAGCAGAACGCGCTACGTTGCCCCCGAACGGTCGACGGGCTCGCCGACGCCCTCATCCGCATCGCCTCGGACGGCGCGCTGCGCCGCCGGCTCGGCACACAGGCGCGAGCCGACATCGCAGCCCGCCACGGGGACTGGGACGCGGCATTTGCGGGCATCTATCGGTACCTGTGCGACCCAGCTGGGAGGGGGGCCCGCGGATGAAGCACTACCCACCGGAGTTCGGTGTGCACGGCTCGCACGGCCACTGCCGCGAGCTGCTCGCGCGCGCCGGTGCGGCCGAGGGCCTGGTGCTCGACCTCGGCTGCGCGGCGGGACCTCTGGCCGAGCCGGTGCAGGCGCTGGGGGCCGACTACGTGGGTGTGGACATCGACGCGGACGCCATCGCCGCGCTGCGCGGGCGAGGCTTCGAGGGCCACGTCCTCGACCTGTCGGGCGACGACGATGCGGTGCTGGCGGCGCTGCAGGGCGTGGTGGGCGAGCGGGGCCTGACCGCGGTGCTGGCCCTCGACGTGGTCGAGCACCTGGTCGATCCCGGCCCGCTGCTGCGCGCGCTGGGCCGGCTCGCCGCCGCCCATCCCGGCCTCCATCTCGTGGTGAGCATCCCGAACGTCACCCATACCGACATCGGCATCAAGCTGCTGCTCGGCCGGTGGGACCTGTCCAGGATCGGCCTGCTCGACGACACGCACGTCCGCTTCTACAACGAGCGCCTGGTGACCGAGACGCTGGCCGGTGCGGGCTGGGCCGAGGCCGATGCCCACGACGTGGTCAACGCGTTCAGCGACCAGCTGTTCCCGGCGGACGCGCCGGCGCTGCGGCCCGGCGCTCCGCTGCGCCAGACCATGTGGCGGATCCGCATGGCCGCGGGCCCGGGAGGCGAGACGTACCAGTTCGTGCGCCGCTTCGCCCACGATCCCGAGGCCGCGGCCGCGGTGCCGCAGACGCCGATCGTCGACCGCTCGCCGGACGACGACGACCGCGCGTTCCTGAGCGTGATCGTGCGTGACGGTGGCGGCCACGGTGTCGACGCGCTGCGCGCGCTGCTGTCGGACCTGCTGGCGCAGACCAGCGACGACTTCGAGGTGCTGCTCGGTGGGTGCGACGGCGACGCCCTCGAGACCATCGGCGCGCTGCTGTCCGAGCTGGGCCAGCCGCCCGGCGACGGCGAGGGCGACGACGAGGGCGGCCCGCTGCCCGCGCTGCGGCCGGGTGTCCCGGTGCGGGCGGTGGCGGATCCGGACGAGGGTGACTGGCGTGACGCCGCCGTGGCCGCGGCCACCGGTCGCTATGTGAGCGTCCTCGATGCTTCGGCCCGGGTGGCCCCCGGGTACGTGGCCGCCATTCGGGACGCGGTCGAGGAGCTACCGGGCCGGGTGGTGCAGCACGGCGCGGCCGCCGCCCCCGCGGCGACGCTGGCCGAGTGCCGCTCGGTCCCGTTCGCGGACGTGGCCGCCGGTCGCGAGCCGCTGGCGTTGGAGCCGCTCGACCTGGCCACCACCGTGCCGTTCGGGACGCTGGTGCTGGCCGCCCACGCCGTGCCGCGAGAGGCGTGCGCCACCAACGGCCTTCGCTTCGAGGCCGGCGACGCGGAGGCGGCGGCGACGCTGTTCCTCGTCCGCGGCGTGGAGATGTGCGGCATCGTCCGCACGAGCGACTGCCTCGCCGTGGTGGACGAGGAGTCCGGTCTGCGTGACCTGGCCAAGGACGTGGAGTTCGTGTCGGGCGAGCTCGACCGCACGCCGGTGGTCCTGCCCGAGGGCGCCGGCTCCCAGCTGCTGTACCTGCGCTCGATCGTCGCCGCGCTGGTGCCCCAACGGGACGAGCTGGTCGCTCAGGTCGACGCCCTGAACGACCAGGTCAAGGTGCTGTCCAACCTGGTCCGCACCCGCGACGCCGAGCTGACCCGGGCCTCGGCCGAGGCCCGCTCGCCGCACTCCGCGCTGGCCCGCGGGGTCAGGCGCCTGGGCCGGGCATTGCGCCGGCTCTGAGCTCGCGGGCGAAGAAGTCCAGGGCCGTACGGGTCTTGGTGGGCCCGTCGGGGTCGATCTCGATGCCCTTGGATGCGAGAAAGGCCCGGCTCTCGGCGGCCACCTGGAACGGCTCTTCGATGCTGCACTTGGTCGACAGCTCGACGATGCGGGTCCCGTCGGGATAGAGCCACATCTCCCCGACGACCTTGCGGGCCAGCTCGACCGGTTTGTACCTGAGCTTCAACACGTGGATCGGCCCGAGGACGCGCACGTCGTCGAGGCTCAGCCCCGCGGGGGCGTGGTCGGCGAAGTAGTTGCGCTGGGCCTTGCTGAAGAGCTGGCGGACCGGCGCCCGCCCGGCGACGACCTCGCGCACGGTCGTACGCGTGGCTGTGCCCTTGAGCGAGGCGCTGCACACCACCCCAGAGGGCATGGCGTCGACCTCCACCACGAACTCGGGCAGCCGGCGCAGCTCGGGCGGCAGCTCGTCGGGCACCACCGGACGGAGCTTGATGACCGTGTCGTCGCCCCGACCCTGCACCCGGCGTGCCCGCACCACCACGCCCACCCGGTCGAGGTCCAGGTCGGGCGTGTCGAAGAAGAACACCTGGCGGATCTGGGCCTCGAGCGGGTCGACGTCGAGGGCCTCGAGCACCGCGAAGCGGCCGGTGTCCCTGACCGTGATCTTCAGCTCGACGTCGTCGGCGTCCTTGACGAGAGCCAGCAGTTGGGCTGCCCGTTCGTCCGACATGCGCGCGAGGGAGGAGGCCATGATTCGACCGTACGGGCGGTGGCTTCCTCCCGTCCTCACCCGGGCAGGATGACCGTCAGGTGAAGACCTGCCCATCTGCCCTGTAGATGGGCGGGACCAGGTTCGGCGAGCCGGGATGGAAGTTGGGGTTGTCGTAGGGGTCGAGCTCGGCGGCCCGGCCCCAGCGGGCCCGGAACTGCTCGAGCTCCCACTCCGACACCTCCGGTGAGCGGCTGGCCGACTCGAAGTGATGGAGCACCGTGTCGGGGTCGTAGACCACCCGGAGCCCGCGGGAGCGCAGCTTGAGGCAGTAGTCCACGTCGTTGAAGCTCAGGGGGAACCCGGTCGCGAGCCCGCCCACCGCCTCGAATGCCGCTCGTGGGGTCATCAGGCAGGCGCCGGTGACGGCGGTGAAGTCGTTGGCCACCCGGACCATGCCGAGGTAGCCGCCGTGGTCGCCCGGGAAGCCCCGGTACAGGTGCCCGGGCCGGCCGTGGCGCAGGATCACACCGACGTGCTGCAGGCGGCCGTCGCCGTAGGCGAGCTTGGCTCCGACCGCCCCGATGCCGGGGAAGCCCGAGTACATGACCAGGCGCTCGAGCCAGCTCGGGGTCAGCACCTCCATGTCGTCGTTGAGCATCAGGATGTGCTCGCCCCGGCCGGCCAGCGCCCCGGTGTTGACCTTGTCCGAGAAGTTGAAGGGCCGGTCGTAGCCCAGGACGCGCAACCGGTCACCGGCCAGGGCCCCCAGCCGGTCCAGCACCTTCGCCGGGGTGGCGGTGTCGGCCACCACCACGATCTCGTAGTCGGGGTACGTGGAGCAGGCGACGATGCTGGCGACGCAGTGCTCCACGAGGCACACCCGCTCGCCCCGCACGTCCTGCCGCGTGCCGCGGGTCGGGACGACGATGGTGACGGGAGGGTGGGCCCGGAGGACCGGTCGCAGGTGGTAGACGCCGGCAGGCACGTCGTCGTGATCGACGCGGGCCGGGAAGCCGATGCGGTCGCAGTGGGCCTGCAGCGCCCGGGTGCCGGCCTCCACGGCAGCGGCCGGCGGCGGGGGCTGTGCCCGCCCGTGGTAGAGGACCCGGGGCACGTGCACCACCCGCCGGGCCCGCTCGGTCACCCGTAGCACCAGGTCCCAGTGATGGGCGCCCTCGTAGCCGGGGTCGAAGCCGCCGACCTCGGCAACCAGCGTCCTCCGCAGCACGCTGAGCCGGCCCGTGTAGGGCTGCGTGCGCAGCCGCTCGGGCGACCAGTCGGGCTTGTAGGCGGGCCGGGAGTGGCGGCCCCGCGCGTCGATCTCGTCCTCGTCGGTGTAGGCGAAGTCGGCGTCGGGCTCGGCCCGCAGGGCCTCGTCGACGGCGCTCAGGGCAGCGGGGTGGAGCTCGGCGCCGCGGTCGAGCAGGGCCACGAACTCGCCCCGGGCCCGCGCCAGCGCGGCGTTGGCGGCGGCCGCGCTCCCGTCGTCGACCGGGCACAGCTCCCAGTCCGGGAAGGTCTGACCGGTGAGCGAGCGGTCGTGGCCCGGCGTGACCACTGAGAAGCGCGGCCCGGGCACCTAGTCCCGTTCCCTCCGGAGCCGCAACGGCTTGGTCAGCAACCGCCCCAGGCGCCACGAGTTGGACTCCAGCACCGCGTGCAGCCGCTGCTCGACGTGGTCGTAGTAGGGGAGCTTGCTCTCCAGCTCGGCGACGCGCCCGAGCGCAGTGGCCAGCTCCGCCTCCTGCCCGACCACGAGGTCCCGCAGACGGAGGATCTCCTTGCGCAGCTCCTCCGTCTCGTCGGGCGTGGCGTGGGCGCGGGCCCGGTCCTGCGCCTCGGCCAGCGCGGTCCGCAGGGCCACGGTCTCGGCCCGCAGCGCCGCCCACGCCCGGTCGTAGTCGAGGACGACCTCGGCGGGCGAGAGCTCCTGGCGCCGGTACAGCACCGCCCACGGCGACAGGTAGCCGGCCTCGTGGCGGAAGTCGCGCAGCAGGCCCTGGGCGGCGAAGAGCTGGGACCAGCGCTCCACCGGCCGGGCGTGCGCCTCCCCCTGGGGGTCGGGCGACGACGCGAACAGCACCCGGTCGGAGGCCTCGGCCAGGTGAGCCACGGCCTCGGCCGCCCCCGTGGGATCGACGTGCTGAAGCACCTCTACGCAGCACACCAGGTCGTAAGGCCCGCCCAGCGGCGCGCCCAGGGCCGAGGCTGGCACGCCGGTCGCCTCGACTCCGCGGGCGCGCAGCTCGCTGACCAGGGCTTCGAGGCCGCCGCCCGCGTCGAGCACGGTGCGCGGCGCGAGCTGGGCGACGATGGCGTCTGCGACCCGGGCGGAGGGCCCGTCGAGCGGGGGCACGGCGCGCGAGGCTACCTCCGGCCCCGACCGGGCCTGGGTGACGGCCGCCGTGGGCTGCGTATCATCCCCGCCGGTGCCAGCATCGACCCCACCCCTTCCCACCACGACCCCATCCCTTCCCACCACGTCTACGCCCCCGCCCACCCCGACCGCGACGAGCCTGCGCGACGGCACCGGGCAACCGCAGAGCGTGCCGTTCGTGCGCGTCGTCGTCCTGAACTGGAACGGGGCCGACCACCTGGGCGCGTGCCTGGACGCCCTGGCCGCGCTCGACTGGCCGTCCGACCGGCTCGAGCTGGTGGTGGTGGACAACGCGTCCAGCGATGGCAGCGACCGCATCGCGGCCGAGCGCGACGGCATCCGGCTGGTCCGCAACGACCACAACGGTGGCTTCGTGGCCAACAACCTGGCGCTGCGGGATCTCGACGGCGTCGACTTCGTCGGCCTGGTCAACGCCGACTCGTTCGTGGAGCCCGGCTGGCTCCGGGC
>DASRJN010000231.1:0-14125 GCA_035649455.1 Acidimicrobiales bacterium | reverse complement strand
AAGAAGTACGCCGAGGAGCAGGGGCTGGAGTGCATCGGCGCCCCCGAGATCGGCGCCGAGGTACTTCGGCGCTGGGAGCAGGTGCTCATCGGGCTCGAGTCCGACCCCGACAGCGTGGCCGGCCAGGTCGACTGGGTGGCCAAGCACCGGCTGGTGGCCGGCTACCGCGACAAGCACGGCCTGGATTGGGACGACGCCCGCCTGGCGGCGATGAACCTGCAGTATCACGACCTGCGGCCGGAGCGCTCGCTGGCCTCCCGGCTCGGTCTGGAGCGCATCACGACCGACGGAGAGGTGGCCCTTGCGGTCACCGAGCCGCCGCACGACACGAGGGCCTACTTCCGGGGCAAGTGCCTCCAGCGCTGGGCCTCGCAGATCGTCGCGGCCAACTGGGACTCGATGGTGTTCGACATCGGAGGCGACCCGTTACGGCGCGTGCCGATGATGGATCCGACACGTGGAACCGAGGCACATGTGGGTAGGTTGATGGCGGAAAGCAGCAGTAGCGCTGAGTTGTTGGACCGGCTGGGCCAGTGAGCAGACACGAGGTGCAGGGGCATGGCTGAGCGAGAGCTTAAGAAGAAGTCCACCCCCGCTCGTGAGGAAGAGGTCGTCGAGGAGACGCCCGCAACCTCCGAGCAAGGCGAGAAGATCAAGGCCGAGCTCGACGACCTGCTCGACGAGATCGACGAGGTGCTCGAGAGCAATGCCGAGGACTTCGTGAAGAGCTACGTCCAGAAGGGCGGCGAGTAGGACCTGGGCTGGCCAGGCCCGCAACGCAGCCTTCCGCGACCTGAATCACCGGGCGCCTCCTCCGTGAGGCGCCCGTGTCGCGTCCGCTCCCACGTCGGAACCGCCGCGTGGTGGCTGCGAGTGGGCGGCCAACAGATAGCCTCCGTCGCGATGACGCTGCCCACCTTTCGAGCCGACGACGACCCCGGGCCGTCCTTCCTCGGCGTCCTGGCGCGCACCGGGGCCGTGCCCGTCTGGGCCGACCCCGGCGCCCAGGCCACGCCGCTGACCCACGCCCACGGCACCACGGTCGTGGCCATCCGCTACGCCGACGGCGTGGTCATGGCCGGCGACCGCCGCGCCACCTCCGGCAACCTGATCGCCCACCGCAACATGGAGAAGGTGTTCGCCGCCGACCGCCACTCGGGAGTCGCCATCGCGGGCGCCGCCGGACCGGCAGTGGAGATGGTGAAGCTGTTCCAGCTCCAGCTCGAGCACTACGAGAAGGTCGAGGGCGCCCAGCTGTCGCTCGAGGGCAAGGCCAACCAGCTCGGCCAGATGGTCCGGAGCCACCTGCCCGCGGCCATGCAGGGCTTCGTGGTCGTGCCCTTGTTCGCCGGGTTCGACGTGCGGCGGGGCACCGGCCGCCTGTTCGAGTACGACGTCACCGGCGGGCGCTACGAGGAGAGCGACTTCGCCGCCACCGGCTCGGGCAGCCTGCACGCCGGGACCGTCATCAAGCTGGGCTACCGCCCGGGCATGGACCGCGATGCCGCGGTCGATCTCGCCATCAACTCGCTGTTCCAGGCGGCCGACGAGGACTCGGCCACCGGCGGCCCCGACCTGGTGCGGGGCATCTACCCGGTGGTGGCCACCATCACGGCCGAGGGCTTCGAGCGGCTCGGGGACGACGACGTGGCCGAGCACTTCCGGGCACTGCTGGACGAGCTCGCCGCGCCCCGCAGCACGACCACCGCGGCGACGGCGCCGTCCATGGGGGGAGGTGACGGGCGATGACCATGCCCTTCTACGTCCCGGCCGAGCAGATGATGAAGGACAAGGCCGACTTCGCGCGCAAGAACATCGCACGGGGCAAGGCCCTGGTCGCGCTGTCCTACGCCGACGGCATCCTCATCGCCGCCGAGAACACGTCGGCCACACTGCGCAAGGTCAGCGAGATCTACGACCGCATCGCCTTCGCCGGCGCGGGCAAGTACAACGAGTACGACCGCCTCCGCATCGCCGGCGTGCGCCACGCGGACCTCAAGGGCTACTCGTACTCGCGTGAGGACGTCGACGCCCAGAGCCTCGCCAACGCCTACGCCCAGATGCTGGGCGACGTGTTCACCCACGAGATCAAGCCCATGGAGGTCGAGATCGTCGTGGCCGAGCTGGGCACCGGCCAGGACAGCGACCGGCTGTTCCACATCTTCTACGACGGCACGGTGGTCGACGAGGAGGGCTTCACCGTCCTGGGCGGGGGCGAGGTCGAGGCCATCATCGAGCGGGTCCGGCAGAGCTACGAGCCGGGCAGCCCGCTGGACGAGGCGCTGAGGGCCGCAGTGACCGCGCTGGCCGGCCCCGAGCGCAGCCTCGGCGCCGCCGAGCTGGAGGTGGCCGTGCTGGCCCGGAGCAACGGGCGCCGCGCCTTCCGCCGCCTGTCCGACGAGGACGTGGCGGCCATGCTGGAGAGGGGCGAGCCTGCGGCCCCGGCCGCGCCGGAGCCCGCCGCCCCGGCCCCGGCCGACGAGACGGCCACTGCGCCCGAGACCGAGGCCGGCGCCGAGACCAGCGGGGACGAGCCCGGCGAGCCGGAGGCCCCGACCGACGGCTGAGGTGGCGCGGCCGGACGGGCCGCGTCAGTGGGTGCCCGCCAGCGCCAGCAGCCGGCCTAGCAGGACCAGCGCGGCGATGAGGACCGTGATCAGCAGGATCCAGAGCTCCTTCGGGGTGCGCCCCAGCCGGTCGTGGGCCGGCGGCTCGTCCTCGGGCTCCTGCTCGACCACGACCTGGCGGGCCACGTCCAGGTCCTCCTCGGCCACCAGCACCTCCACCGGCCCCACCGGGTAGGGCCCGTCGACGTTGCCGCGCAGCTCCCAGACGATGCCTTCGGCCCCCAGATGGGCCGCGATGATGCGCGCCGCTAGCGGGTTGGCGGCCGTCGTCAGCGGCACCATCGGTCCGATCGGCACGCCCGTGACGGTATCCGCCCCGCCCCGTCCCTGCTCAGATGGGTTCCGTGCGCCCTTCGACCTCGCGGGCCAGGCGCGGCGGTAGCGTGCGGGCGTGGAGCGTCGCATCTTCGGCCTCGAGAACGAGTACGGCGTCACCTGCACGCTGCGCGGCCAGCGGCGGCTCAGCCCCGACGAAGTGGCCCGCTACCTGTTCCGCCGGGTGGTGTCGTGGGGCCGCTCCTCGAACGTGTTCCTGGCCAACGGCGCCCGCCTCTACCTCGACGTGGGCAGCCATCCCGAATACGCCACCCCCGAGTGCGACTCGATCCTGGACCTGGTCACCCACGACAAGGCCGGTGAGCGCATCCTCGAGCAGCTGCTGGTGTCGGCCGAGGCCCGCCTGCGGGAGGAGGGCATCCGGGGCGTCATCTACCTGTTCAAGAACAACACCGACTCGGCGGGCAACAGCTACGGCTGCCACGAGAACTACCTGACCTCCCGGCGCGACGACTTCAGCCACTACGCCGAGGTGCTGATCCCGTTCTTCGTGTCCCGCCAGATCTACGCCGGCGCGGGCAAGGTCCTGCAGACGGCCCGGGGGGCCATGTACTGCATTGCCCAGCGGGCCGAGCACATCTGGGAGGGCGTGTCCTCCGCCACCACCCGCAGCCGGCCCATCATCAACACGCGGGACGAGCCCCACGCCGACGCGGAGCGCTACCGGCGCCTGCACGTCATCGTGGGCGACTCGAACATGAGCGAGTACGCCACGTTCCTCAAGGTGGGAGCGACCTCGATCCTGCTGCGCATGCTGGAGGACCCGTCGTTCGTGCTGCGGGACATGACCCTCGAGAACCCCATCCGGGCCATCCGGGAGATCAGCCACGATCTGACCGGCAAGCGGGCGGTCCGCCTGGCCAACGGGCGGGAGGCCTCGGCCCTGGACATCCAGGGCGAGTACCTCGAGCGGGCCAAGCGCTACGCCGAGACCAAGGGCCTGTCGCCGCTGGAGGAGAAGGCGCTGGCCATGTGGGAGTACTGCCTGAACGGGCTGGAGTCCGACCCGTTCAAGCTCGACCGCGAGTGCGACTGGGTGATCAAGCACAAGCTGATCGAGGCCTACTGCTCCAAGCACGACCTGCCGCTCAGCCACCCGAAGGTGGCGCTCATCGACCTCCAGTACCACGACGTGAACCGCGAGCGGGGCCTGTTCTACCGGCTCCAGCAGCGCGACATGGTCGAGCGGATCACCACCGACGAGGCCATCGACGAGGCGGTCGAGACCCCACCCCAGACCACCCGGGCTCGGCTGCGCGGCGAGTTCATCCGCCGCGCCAAGGAGCGCAAGCGCGACTACACCGTCGACTGGGTGCACCTGAAGCTCAACGACCAGGCCCAGCGCACCGTGCTGTGCAAGGACCCGTTCAAGGCCCGCGACGAACGGGTCGAGCGGCTCATCGCCAGCCTGTAGCCCCGGCGTCCGGCGCGCATGCCGAGCTTCGTCACCGCCACCGTCACCGAGGTGCTGTCCGAGCGACCGGGCCTGGCCCGCATCGGCACCGACGCGGGCCGCGCCTACGCACTGGTGGACCTCACCGGCCCGGTGGCGGTGGGGGACCGGGTGGTGCTCAACACCACCGCGGTCGAGCTGGGCCTCGGCACCGGGGGCTGGCACGTCGTGCACTGGAACCTGGCCCGCGACGGCTGGTCCCGGCCGGGCCCGGGCCACATAGTCAAGCTGCGCTACACCAGCCTGCAGCACGACGCGGGCGCGGCCGAGGAGGACCACCCCGACCTGCCCGCGACGCTGCCAGGCGTGCCGGTGGTGGTGTGCTCGCTGCACAGCCAGGTGGCCGTGGTGGCCGCGGTGGCCCGCCGGCGGGTGCCGGGCGCCCGCATCGCCTACGTCATGACCGACGGCGCGGCCTTGCCCTTGGCCCTGTCCGACCTGGTGCACGCGCTGCGGGACCGGGGCGTCCTCGACGTCACCATCACCGCGGGGCACGCCTTCGGGGGTGACCTGGAGGCGGTGGCGGTCCCCTCGGCGCTGGCCCTCGCCGGCCACGTGGCGGGCGCGGACCTGGTGGTGGTGGGCATGGGCCCCGGGGTGGTGGGCACCGCCTCGGCGTTGGGCACCACCGCGGTCGAGGTGGCGGGGATCGTCGATGCGGCCGGCTCCATGGGCGCCCGCGTGGCCTTGTGCTGCCGCGCCTCGAGCGCCGATACCCGGGAGCGCCACCGCGGCGTGAGCCATCACGTGCGCACCATCCTCGGCCTCGCCGCCACCCGCCCGGCGCTGCCGTTGCCCGCGGCCCTGGCCACCGAGCTGGAGGGCGCGACGGTGGTCGACGGGCCCGACGCAGCCGAGGTGCTGGCGGCGTTCGACCTGGTGGTGACCACCATGGGCCGGGGCCCACGCGAGGATCCTGCCTTCTTCGCCGCGGCCGCGGCCGCGGGGGAATGGGCGGCCACGGCGGTGCGCCAGTCCGAGAACCCCGACCACTAGCCTCGCCGTGTGTCCGCCGCCAAGCTGGAACGCCTGCTCAACCTGACGGCGCTGCTGCTCGAGACGCCCCGCCCCCTCTCGGCCCAGGAGATCCGCGAGCGGCTGGGCGCCTATCCCGACGAACTGGAGGCGTTCCGGCGATCCTTCGAGCGCGACAAGGACGACCTGCGGGCCATGGGGGTGCCGCTGGAGGTCCACGAGGTGCCGGGCGCGGTGCCGGTGGTGGAGGGCTACCGCATCCCCAAGGACCGCTACTACCTGCGGGATCCCGGCCTCACGCCCGAGGAGCTGGCGGCTTTGCGCGTGGCCGCCTCGGTGGTCCAGCTGGAGGGGCTGTCGGCCAGCGACGGCCTGCTCAAGCTGGGTGGCCTCGTGGGCGAGGCCGACGGGGGGCTGGGCCTGGCGGTGGGCGCCTTGCCCGCGGGCAACGTCGGGCCGCTGTTCGGCGCCATCGCGGCCCACACGCCGGTCCGCTTCGACTACCGGGGCGAGTCCCGCACAGTCGACCCCTACCGCCTCGACTTCCAGCGCGGCCGCTGGTACCTGAGCGGCTTCGATCACAAGCGCCAGGACGACCGGGTGTTCCGGCTCGACCGCTTCGAGAGCGCCATCGAGGTGCTGCCCGGCCCCCGCTTCGAGCGCCGGCCCGGTCGAGGGGAGCCCGGGGTCCAGTTGGAGCCGTGGCAGATCGGCGAGGCGGCTCCGGTCGAGGCGCAGGTGCTCGTCGACGCTCCTCAGGCCCCGTGGATCGTGCACCACCTGGGCCCGGCCTCGGTGGTGGAGGAGCGGCCCGACGGCTCGGTGGTGGTGACGATGACCGTCACCGCCCGCGACAACTTCCGCTCGTTCGTGCTCACGTTCCTGGACCATGCCGAGGTCCTCGAGCCCGCCGACCTGCGGGAGGAGATCGTCGGGTGGCTGAAGGCGCAGGTGGCGTGACCGCCCCCGTCGCCCGCACGAGCGCCCCGGATCGGGTGGCCCGGCTGCTGGCCGTGATCCCCTGGATCGCGGCGCAGCAGGGCCCGACGCTCGACGAAGTGTGCGCGCGCTTCGGCATCACCCGCCGCAAGCTGGAGGAGGACCTGGCGGTCCTCACGCTGGTGGGCGTCCCGCCGTACACCCCCGACACGCTGATCGAGGTGACCATCGAGGGCGACCGGGTGTGGCTGCGCTTCGCCGAGGTGTTCGCCCGGCCCCTGCACCTCACGCCCGAGCAGGGACTGGCCCTGGTGGCCGCGGGGACGGCCAGCCAGGGCCTGCCCGGCGGGGACAGCCACGGTCCGCTGGCCACCGCCCTGGCCAAGCTGGCCGGCGTGCTGGGGGTGGAGCCGGGCGAGGCCGTGTCGGTGGCGCTGGGCGAGACCCGGCCCGACATCCTCGACGCCCTCCGGCGGGCGGTGGCCGAGAGCCGCCGGGTCCGCCTCGACTACTACGCCTACGGGCGGGACGAGCGCAGCACGCGGGATGTCGATCCCGTCGCCGTGTTCGCCCACGAGGGCTCCTGGTACGTGCGGGGCTGGTGCCACCAGGCCGGCGGCCACCGCTTGTTCCGGGTGGACCGGGTGGTGGACGTCACGCTGCTGGACGAGACCTTCGACGCCGGCGCCCTCGCCGGGGGCCGGGAGGCGGGTGGGGTGTTCGCCGCCGGGCCCGACGATCCTCGCGTGACACTTGACGTAGCACCGTCCGCGCGGTGGGTGGTCGACACCTACCCGGTGGAGGACGTCCGCACCACCGAGGACGGACGGCTGCGGGTGCGCCTGGCGGTCACCGCCACCCCCTGGCTGGAGCGACTCCTGCTCCGCCTCGGTCGTGACGCCCGCGTGGTGGAGGCCGACGACCCGTCCCACGGCGAGGCCGGCCCCCGAGCCGCGGCCCGCATCCTGGCCCGCTACGGCGAGCGGTAGCGGACCGCGGCGGGTCGAGCCCGGCCGGCGACATCCGGGGGCGAGGGTGTGCCGGCGGTGACGGTCCGGGGAGGACACCCCAGGTCGGGCGGAGAATCCTCCCCCAACCGGCGGGGGAGCGCGCGGATCGGGCGGGGCCTGCGCTAGCCTCCACGGCGCCGTGCGTGACGCATCTCCCCCCTCTGGTCTCTCTGGCGACGACCGGGGTGACGCACCAGGTACCGCTCGGGGTCGGGCCACCGACCGCCGCGGGCCTGGGCCTCGCCACCTCGCCGCCGACAGCAGGGACGCGCGCCCGAGCATCCCTTCGCCCCGCACCGCCGGGGTCGCCGCGGCCCGGGCCCGGGCCCGCACCGCACCTCCAGTCGACGGGGACGGCGACCGCGACGGCCACGACGACGTGGGCCGCAGCGACCTGCTCCCCAAGCCGCCCGACCCCAAGGCCCAGCGCAGCCTCCACCGCACGATCCTCGAGTGGGCCGCGGTCATCGCCGGGGGCATCGTCATCGCCCTGGTGGTCGAGGCCTTCCTGGTCCAGGCGTTCTGGATCCCGTCGCCCTCGATGGTGCCCACGCTGGAGGTGGGCGACCGGGTGCTGGTCAACAAGCTCGCCTACAAGCTCCACGACGTGCACAGGGGCGACGTGGTGGTGTTCGAGCGGCCGCCCGAGGCGCGCAACGGCAGCGACTCCGAGATCAAGGACCTGATCAAGCGGGTGGTCGCGGTGGGCGGCGACACGCTCGAGGGGCGCGACGGCCGGGTATATGTGAACGGCGAGCTGATCGAGGAGCCCTACCTCGAGCCCGGTACCCGCACCGAAAACCTGCCATCCCAGACGATCCCCGAGGGCCAGGTGTTCGTGATGGGCGACAACCGAGAGAACAGCGAAGACAGCCGGATCTTCGGGCCCATCGACGAGGACACCATCGTGGGGCGCGCCTTCGTCAAGGTGCTGCCCATCACCGACCTGGGGTGGTTGTGAAGCGCGGCCCCCGCCCGCGCTCAGCCTTCACCGTCGGGGTAGACGGCCCGCACGGCGTCGACCATGCGGTCGACGTAGTCGCTGTACACACCGTCGATGCCCAGGTCCAGCAGCTCGCCCAGGACGCGCGGCAGCTGCGCGTCCCAGGCAAAGGCCAGCACGCCGAAGCGGTGGAACAACGTGGTCAGGCCGCCCGTCCAGTCCAGGTGGTGCAGGTTGATCGCGTCGATCCCCTTGGCCGCCAGCGTGGCGGCCCGGCGCTCGGCGCCCTCCTTGATGCGCCCGGTGCGGGTCGAGTCGACCAGGCGCACTTCCGGGCAGCGGCCCCGCCATTCGACCAGCTGCTCCCAGCGGTGGTGGCACAGCCACAGGTTGCCCAGGGCATCGTCGCCCGCGGCCCGGGCCACGGCCACCACGCGGTCGAAGGCCGCGGTGTCCTTGACATCCAGCGACACCGGCACGGACGTGCCGCAAGTGGCGTACAACTGTTCGAGAGTCGGGATATGGTCGGGCAGCTCCGCCCGGGCCACGGTCCCGATCGGCCGGCGGCGCACCCGGCCGACGACGCCGTCATGGTCGAGCACGGCTTCGCCGTCGGCGGTGATCCAGACGTCGCTCTCGACGCCCGTGGCTCCCAGCCTCAGGGCCAGCGTGAAGGCCGCGAGCGTGTTCTCGGGCGCATGGGCCCGCGCTCCGCGGTGGGCGAAGGCAATTGGTGGTATCACGGCAGCGGGTACACGAGTGGGCATGGACACACTTTCCGGGTGACGACGGGTTTAGCGGACCGGCGTCATGATGTCCCTATCTCGCTCTCTCATCTGGTAGTACGAGATTGAGGAGAGTCATGGCCACGCTGATCCGAGCCACGTGCAGCGACTGCGGCGACGTCGAGCTGGGGACGCGCGACCTCGTTGTCCGCCTCTGTGAGGACACCGATTCGGGCACCTACGTCTTCAAGTGCCCGAACTGCGCACACCCGGTCGTGCGACCCGCCGACCGTTCCACGATCGACCTGCTGGTGTCCTCGGGCTGCCGGCTGGAGGTGTGGAACATGCCGGCCGAGCTGATGGAGACCCGCCCCGAGGGTGACAAGTTCACCTACGACGACCTCATCGACTTCCACGAGGTCCTCGAGGGCGAAGGCTGGTTCGACGAGCTGCTCCACGCGCACCGCCGGCGCCTCTAGCGGTGGCGGCGCGGGCGTGACGCTCGTCTGGGCCGTGCCTGTGATCGCGGCCGCACTGGCCATGGTGTGGCTGCTGGCCCGGGCCCGGCCGTTGGAGGACGAGGTGACCGGCCTCGCCGTCGAGGTCCGCGAGCTGCGCCGCCTGCGGGCGCCGCTGGCCGGTATCCGGAGGGCCACGGCCGACACCGACGCCCTCGTGGCGGACTTTCGTGAGGCGCATCCCGCCGACGGCCAGAAGCCGCCCGGAGACTCGGAGTAAACCGGCGGCCCCGCTCTACACTGCTCGCCATGTTCAACGTCGGCGGCGGCGAGCTGCTGGTGATCATGCTGCTCGCGCTGATCGTTCTCGGGCCCCAGAAGCTGCCCGGCGCAGTGCGCCAAGCTGGGCGGGTCATGGGCGAGGTACGGCGCATCTCGTCCGGGTTCCAGCAGGAGCTCAAGCAGGCGATCGACGACAGCGACAGCGACGCCGTCGATATGCCGGCCCGCCGGCGGGAGGCGGTGCCGCTGGCCTCCACGGTGGCCGAGGCCGGCGCGACATCCTTCGAGGGGGACGGCGACGAAGACCAGGGTGACACCCACGACGACCTCCAGGACGACGTCGTGCCCACCCCGACGCTCACCACCCCCAGCCTCGACGCCGACGAGACGGTCGCGCCCGCCATGGCCGCCGCCCTCGACGAGATCGTCACCCCGCTCGCGCCGGCCCCGGAGCCCGGTGCCGAGGATGAGACCGGCACCGCCGGTGACCAGCGCGCCGCGTCCTAGCGCGCTCCGGAGCTGATCATGGTCAAGGCCCAGCCTGCGCTCGACCCGGGCATGACGCTGGTCGAGCACCTGACCGAGCTGCGCAAGCGGCTCATCATCAGCGTGACGGCCGTGGCCATCGGCATGCTGATCGCCTTCCTGGTGTACCCCTGGATCATCGACTTCCTGATTCGCCCGTACAAGGAGCTGGTCGAGGCCCGGCCCAACTCGTCCATCTCCGGGGGACGGCTACTGCAGACCGACCCGCTGGAGGGCTTCGGGGTCCGCATGAAGACCTCGGCCTACGCCGGCATCGGCCTGGCCATGCCGGTGATCCTGTGGCAGGTGTGGAAGTTCGTCACGCCCGGCCTCTACCCCAACGAGCGCCGCTATGCGGTGCCGTTCGTACTCAGCGCCCTGGCCCTGTTCGTCCTGGGGGCCACGCTGGCCTACTTCACCCTGCCCCGGGCGCTGGAGTTCCTGATCGACATCGCGGGCGGTGACTTTGTCACCGCCTTCGCGGCTGCCAAGTACTTCCAGCTCGTGGTGTACATGATGCTGGCGTTCGGCATCGGCTTCGAGTTCCCGATCGTGCTGATCTTCCTGCAGCTCGCGGGGGTGCTCACGCCCGACATGCTCAAGCGCTCCCGGCGGTTCGCCATCGTGGGCATCTGCGTCCTGGTGGCCGTGATCACGCCTTCGGGCGACCCCATCAGCATGCTGATGCTGTCGATCCCGATGTGCATCTTCTACGAGGCGTCGATCCACATCGGCCGGATCCTCACCCGGCGCCGGGACACAAGGGCGGCGGCGGCGTGACCGACGCCCCGCGCCCAGGCGGCGGCGGGGCGACCGGGGTGGGGCTGCTCGCCGACGCCTACCCGTTCGAGCTCGACGCCTTCCAGGTCCGGGCCATCGCGGCCCTGGACGACGGCCGCTCGGTGCTGGTGGCTGCGCCCACCGGGTCGGGCAAGACGGTGGTGGCGGAGTACGCGGTGGCGCGGGCGCTGGCGGACGGCAGCAAGACCTTCTACACGACCCCGATCAAGGCCCTGTCCAACCAGAAGTACGCCGACCTGGCCCGGCGCCACGGGGCGGACCGGGTGGGCCTGCTCACCGGCGACAACAGCATCAACGGCGACGCCCCGGTGGTGGTCATGACCACCGAGGTGCTGCGCAACATGATCTACGCCGGGTCGTCGGCCCTCCACAACCTGCGTTTCGTGGTCCTCGACGAGGTCCACTACCTCCAGGACGCCTACCGGGGACCGGTGTGGGAGGAGGTGATCATCCACCTGCCTCCCGAGGTGGCGCTGGTGTGCCTGTCGGCCACGGTGTCCAACGCCGAGGAACTGGCCGAGTGGCTGACCACCGTCAGGGGCCCCACCACGCTGGTGCTCGAGGAGCAGCGCCCGGTCGAGCTGCGCAACCTGTACCTGGTGGGCGACCGCCAGAGCGAGCGGCCGCACCTGCTGCCCACTCTGGTCGACGGCCGGCCCAACCCCGAGGCCGACCGGCTCGACCACGACACCCTGGCCGGCCGCGGCCCTCGCCGGGGCCACCGGCGGCCCCGGCGCCGGTTCTTCACCCCGCGGCGTCCCGAGGTCATCGAGATGCTCGGGGACCGCGAGATGCTCCCCGCCCTGTACTTCATCTTCAGCCGCATGGGCTGCGAGGAGGCGGTGTCCTCGTGCCTCGACGCCGGCCTGCGGCTCACGACGCCCGACGAGCGGGCCCGGATCCGGGACATCGTGGACGAGCGCACCGCGTCCCTCACCGACGACGACCTCGATGTGCTGGGCTACGACCGCTGGGTCGCGGCGCTGGAGCAGGGCCTCGCGGCCCACCACGCCGGCATGGTCCCGCCGTTCAAGGAAGCGGTGGAGGCGTGCTTCACCGAGGGCCTGGTCAAGGCCGTGTTCGCCACCGAGACGCTGGCGCTGGGGGTCAACATGCCCGCCCGCTCGGTGGTCATCGAGCGGCTGTCGAAGTTCACGGGGGAGACCCGGGCGTTCCTCACGCCGGGCGAGTACACCCAGCTGACCGGGCGGGCCGGTCGCCGCGGCATCGACGACCTGGGCTACGCCATCGTGCTGTGGTCGCCGTTCGTGCCTTTCGACCAGGTGGCGTCGCTGGCGTCGAGCCGGACCTACGGGCTGCACTCCGCCTTCCGGCCGACCTACAACATGGCGGCCAACCTGGTGCGCCGCTATGAGCCCCCCGAGGCTCACCACCTGCTGAACCTCTCGTTCGCCCAGTTCCAGGCCGACCGGGCGGTGGTGCGCTTCGAGGCCCGCATCGAGCGCCAGCAGGACAAGCTGGCGCGGCTCACCGCCGAGGCCCGCTGCGAGCGAGGCGACGTCGGCGAGTACCGCGACCTGGCTCGGGCCGAGCAGGACAAGGCCCGGTCCGAGCGGCCGGTCCCCGGGGCGTTCGACTTCGCCCTGTCCAAGCTGGTGCCGGGGGACATAGTCGAGATGGGCGGCCAGCGGCTGGCCGTGCTGTCCATCGCCTACCGCAAGGGATCGCCGCGGCTGAAGGCCCTCGACCGCGACGGCGAGAAGGTGACCCTGAGCCGCGACGACATGGCCGAGCCCCCCACCCGCGTGGGCCGGTTGGACATGCCGCGGCCCTACCAGCCGAACAACCGTGCCTTCCAGCACAAGGTGGCCGACGAGCTGCGCCGGGCCCGCCTGGCGCCGCGGCGCACGTCGAGCGGTCCGCCCGCCGGCGGCAACGGTGAGGCGGAGGCCGAGGAGCCCTCGCGGCTGGAAGCCCACCCGGTGCACGAGTGCCCCGACCGCGACGCCCACGTGCGGGCCGAGGGCCAGCGCCGGCGGGCCGCCCGCGAGCTGGAGGACATGCGCCGCGAGGTGCGGTCCCGCACGGGCTCGCTGGCCCGCCGGTTCGACCGCGTGCTGCGGCTGCTGGAGGCGTGGGGCTATCTCGAGGGCTGGGCCCTGACCGACCGGGGGCAGGTGCTGGCCCGCACGTACCACGAGTCCGACCTGCTGGTCGCCGAGGCCATGGTGTCGGGCCTGCTCGACGACCTCGCACCGGCGGAGCTGGCCGGCCTGGTGTCGGCGTTCACCTACGAGCACCGGGGCCCGGGCGTCCCCCCGCCGCCCTGGTTCCCGTCCCGCCGGGTCCGGACCCGCTGGGCCGAGCTGGAGCGGCTGGCCGACGACCTGCGAGCCGACGAGGAGGCCGCGGGCCTGCCCCAGACCCGGCCACCCGACCCGGGCTTCGCGGCCCTGGCCCACGCCTGGGCGTCGGGCGAACCCCTGGGCGACGTCCTGAGCGACGAAGAGCTCTCCGGCGGCGACTTCGTCCGCAACATCAAGACCCTGATCGACCTGGTGCGCCAAGTGGGCGACATCGCTCCCAACCGCGACACCGCCCGCTCCGCCCGCCAGGCAGCCGACGCCCTGCACCGCGGGGTCGTGTCGGTCTCCTCGACGCTCGACGAGGTGGCAGGCGAGCCTCCGTCGCCCCCGGACGCGCCGTGACACTCCCGCGGGTGAGGGCGCAGCCCGTCCAGGGGGCGCTCGCGTCCCCAGGCCCCACGGGACGGCCATGACGCTCCGGCGGGCTGAGCCCCATGGGCCGCGGGAGGTGGTGTCGCGCTCCGGCGGGCCGCGCCCCATGTGCCGGGGGACGTGGCGTGACGCTCCGGTGGGCCGAGTCCCATGGGGCGTGACGCTCGGGCGGGGCGAGCGCCATGTGCCGCGGGCCGTGGTATCGCGCTCGGGCGGGCCGAGCCCCATGTGCCGGGGGACGTGGCGTGACGCTCCGGTGGGCCGAGTCCCAGGGGGCGTGACGCTCGGGCGGGGCGAGCTGCCTGACGGCGGGTTGTGACGGTCCGGCGCGGCGAAGCCTGGGGCGAGGCGG
>DASRJN010000230.1:0-7500 GCA_035649455.1 Acidimicrobiales bacterium | reverse complement strand
GCCCTTGTAGGGGCTCACGTCAGGGTTGGTGACCGCCATGACGATGAGGAAGCTGGCGGTGCGGGCGTTGGAGGAGAAGAACTTCCAGCCGTTGATGACCCACTCGTCGCCGTCCCGGGTGGCCCGGGTCTTGAACATGGTGGGGTCGGCCCCGGCGTGGGGCTCGGTCATCGAGTAGCAGGAGAACAGCTCGCCCTCGAGCAGCGGGCGCAGGTAGCGCTCCTTCTGCTCGGGCGTGCCGTAGTGGGCGATGATCTCGGCGTTGCCGGTGTCCGGCGCCTGGCAGCCGAAGATGATCGGCGCCCACTGCGAGCGGCCCAGGATCTCGTTCACCAGCGACAGCTTGAGCTGCCCGTAGCCCTCACCGCCGAGGTCGGGGCCCAGGTGGGTGGCCCAGAGCTTCTGGCGACGCACCTCGTCCTTGAGCGGCTCGACCACCTTGCGCCGCGTCTCGTCGAGCGGGGTGAACTGCAGGCCCGGCCAGACCAGGTCGAGCGGCTCCACCTCCTCGCGCACGAACCGGTCGGCCCAGTCCAGCTTCACCTGGAACTCTGGTTCGGTCTCGAAGTCCCACATGGTCTCAGAATATGATTCTGGTCATGCCAAGTACAGTTCCGGCTGTCGGGAACGACGTTGCGGCTCGCATAGCCCTCCAGACGCTGAGCCGGCGCGGCTCTGCCTACGCGGGCGAAGTCCGGCGCCTGCTCGACGCCGCGCTGGACCTGATGCGGCGCGGGGGCACGACCTCCCGCCCCCGGGTGGCCGACATCGTGGCCGAGGCGGGGTTGTCCAACGACGCCTTCTACCGCCACTTCCCCTCGAAGGACGCGCTCGTCGCCGCCATCCTGGAGGACGGCACTGAGCGCCTCCTCAGCTACCTCGCCCACCAGATGGCCAAGGAGGCGACGCCCGAGGGCCAGGTCCGCCGCTGGGTCGAGGGCGTCCTCGCCCAGGCGGCCGACCAGGACATCGCCACCACCACCCTGGCCGTCCTGTGGAACGCCGGCAGCGTGGGCCAGGGCCTCCCGTCGGCCAGCCGGCCGCTCGGCGCCCTGCTGCGCGACCCGTTCGCGGCGTTGGGCAGCGCGGACCCCGACGCCGACGCCACCTTCGTGGCCCACGCGGTGGTGGGCGTGATGTCGGACCACCTGTGGGGGCGGTCATGCCCGTCGCGGGCCGAGATCGATCATATGACCGACCTCTGCCTCGCGGTGGCTCGGGCATGAGCTTCCACGTCTTCCTGCCCCAGATGCGGATGCCGGTCGACGCCATCGTCGAACGGGCGCGGGCGGCCGAGGCCGCGGGCTTCGAGGGCCTCGCGCTGATGGACCACCTGGCTCCGCCGCTGGCCGACGAGCACGACATGTGGGAGGCGATGACGCTGGCCGGCTGGCTGCTGGCCGCCACCCGGACGCTGCGGATCGGCCATCTGGTCCTGTGCGACGCGCTGCGACATCCGGCCGTGCTCGCCCGCCAGGCCGTGACCCTCGACCACGCCTCGGGCGGCCGCTTCGACCTGGGCATCGGCTGGGGCTCGGTGCCCGAGGAGCTGGACACCTTCGGCGTCGGCCAGGCCCCGCCCCGCGAGCGGGTGGCGCGGCTGGGCGAGTCGCTCGCCGTGATGCGGGCGCTGTGGACCGGCGAACCGGTCAGCTACGAGGGCCGGTTCTTCCGGTTGCACGGCGCCCGGCAGCGGCCCACGCCGACCGGCCGCATCCCGATCGTGATCGGCGGCGTCGGGCCCCGGACCCTGGCGCTGGTCCGGGAGCACGCCGACTGGTGGAACGTCCCGGTCCACTCCCTCGCCCGGCTGGACGAGGCCCGGCCCCAGGCCGGAGAGGCCCGCGTCTCGCTGCAGACCATGGTGGCGCTGGTCCCCGGCGAGGCCGAGCGCGAGGCGGTCACCGCCCAGTTCGCCCGCCGCTTCGGCGGCTGGACGCTGGGAGACGCGGCGGCGGTGGGGACGGTCGACGAGCTGGCCGGGCATTTCGCGAGACTGCGGGCGCGGGGTGTCGAGCGGTTCTACGTCTGGTTCGCCGACTTCGCCCCACCCGAGACGCTGGCCCGCTTCGGCGAGGTGATGGAGGCCGTCGCATGCAGTTGACCCCGACCTGGCACGCCGAGCAGACCCCGGACACGCCTGCCCTGGTCATGGCGACCAGCGGTGACACCGTCACGTACGCGGCGCTGGAGGACCGCTCCCGCCGCCTGGCGCAGGCGCTGCGATCCCGGGGCGTCTCCGCCGGCGACCACATCGCCGTGCTCATGGAGAACAACCGGCAGTACCTGCCGGTGGCGTGGGCGGCCCAGCGGTCCGGCCTCTACTACACCGCCATCAACAGCCACCTGCGGCCGGGCGAGGTCCAGTACGTGCTGGACGACTGCGGCGCGGTGGCGCTCGTCGCCTCCGAGGCCCGGCGCGACGTCGTGGCCGGGCTCGACCTGGCCCGCATCCCGGTGCGGGTGGGGGTGGGCGACCTCCCCGGCTTCGAGCGCTTCGACGACGTCGTGGCCGGCGCGGCCCGGTTACCGGCGGAGGACGAGGGCGAAGGTCGGGAGATGCTGTACTCCTCGGGCACGACCGGGCGGCCCAAGGGCGTGCGCAAGCCGCTGCCGGGCACGCCGCTGGGTGATCCTTCGGCCACGCCGGTGCTGCTGGCCCAGGCGCTGTCCGCCCAGGGCGGGGTCGGGCCCGGCTCGGTGTACCTGTGCCCGGCGCCGCTTTACCACTCGGCGCCGCTGGTCTACTCCATGTCGATGCAGCGGCTGGGGGCCACGGTGGTGGTGATGGAGCGGTTCGATCCCCGCCAGTGCCTGGAGGTGATCGAGCGGCACGGGGTGACCCACGCGCAGTTCGTCCCCACCATGTTCATCCGCATGCTGCGCCTGCCCGAGGCCGAGCGCGAACGCCACGACCTGTCGAGCCTGCGCTTCGCCATCCACGCGGCGGCTCCCTGCCCGGTGGCCGTCAAGCGCCAGATGCTGGAGTGGTGGGGCCCGATCATCCACGAGTACTACGCCGGCACCGAGGACATCGGCAGCACCTACATCACGCCCGAGGAGTGGCTGGCGCATCCCGGCTCGGTGGGCCGGCCGCTGGGGGAGTGCCACATCCTCGACGAGGACGGTGAGGAGCGGCCGCCCGGCGAGGCGGGCGTGGTGTGGTTCGGCGGGGGCCGCCCCTTCGAGTACCACAACGACCCGCAGAAGACGGCTTCGGTCACCAACGACCGGGGCTGGCGGACGCTCGGCGACATCGGCTTCCTGGACGCGGACGGCTACCTCTACCTGACCGACCGCCACGCCCACATGATCATCTCCGGCGGGGTCAACATCTACCCCCAGGAGGCCGAGAACGTCCTGGCCGGGCACCCCGCGGTCGTGGACGTGGCGGTCATCGGCGTCCCGGACCCCGAGATGGGCGAGGCGGTGCGCGCCGTCGTCCAGCCCGTGGACCCGGCGACGGCCGGGCCCGACCTGGAGGCCGAGCTGCTCGCCCATTGCCGCGCCGAGCTGGCGACCTACAAGTGCCCCCGCCAGGTCGACTTCGTCACCGAGCTGCCACGCGACCCGAACGGCAAGCTCTACAAGCGGCTACTCCGTGAGCGCTACTGGGAGGGCCACGACTCGCTGGTGATCTAGCCGCGGGTGTCGGCGCCGATGCCGTGGAGGAGCAGCTCCCACAGCTCCTCGGCCGCCTCGTGGGGATCGGGCCGGATGGAGGAGCCGCTGATGGTGGCGGCGAAGATGTTGAACATGATCGCCTGGAGCACGATGCCGGCCACGCGGCGGCGGGGGAGGCCGGGCTGGATGCCGCCCGATGCCTCCGCGTCGGCGAGGAGCTGCTCGAGCAGCGTGATCATCGGCACGAAGGCCTGCGAGGCCTCCTTGGGGTGCTCGGTCAGCAGCTGCTGGGCGAACTCGGCCATGGCCACCGGCGTCGGCCGGGGCTTGCGGCTCGACTTCGCCTTCACCGGAGGCCGGCAGATGATGTAGTGGTCGACCACGAAGCGGTGGAGGCGCTCGAACGGGTCGTCGATCTCGCTGACCGTCTCCTGCAGCTGCTCGGCCGTGGAGCGGACCGACTCCTCGAACAGGGCCAGCAGCAGCTCATGCTTGCCCGCGAAGTACTGGTAGAAGCTGCGCAGCGACTGCCCGGACCGCTCGACCACGTCCTGGACGGTGAACTCCTTCTCGGAGTCGCTGTGCATCAGCTGGAGCGCGGCGTCGAGGAAGCGCTGCACCCGCTGCTCGGCCCGAGCGCGCGCCGGGTCGAGCGACCGCGCGACAGCCATCTCACGCCACGTGCCGGAGCGATCGGTCGCAGGCGAGTCGGCCGCCGGTTGGTTTCGTGCCATGCGCAAACATTACCTCCGCGAGAACCGATTCCCGCGATAGCTGAGAATACGAATCTCAGGTATTGCGACCGCCATTCACGCCGATGACCTGGCCGGTGACGTAGCTCGCTTCGTCCCGCACCAGGAACGAGCAGGCGGCGGCGATGTCCTCGGGCCGCCCGACCCGGCGCACCGGCGTCTGCGAGGCGTGGAAGTCGACGCCCTTGCCCAGGAGCCCCTTGCTCTCGGTGCGCCGCAGCATGGGCGTGTCGATGAACGCGGGCGGGATGGTGTTGACCGTGATCCCCTTGGGGCCCAGCTCGAGGGCGAGGGCCTTGGTGAACCCGATCATGCCGGCCTTCGACGCCACGTAGTGGGTCATCAGCGGTTGGCCTCCCTGGGCGCTCGACGACGAGATGTTCACGATCCGGCCCCAGCCCGCCTCGATCATGCCGGGCACGACCGCCTGGCAGCAGTGGAACGTGCCGGTCAGGTTGACCTCCAGCAGGCGGTTCCACTTCTCCGGCGTGATGGACAGGAACGGGTCGAAGCCGTCGAGCCCGGCGTTGTTGACCAGGACGGTGGGAACACTCAGCTGCGTGCCCACCTCGGCCACCGCGGCATCGATCCCGGGCCGGTCGGTCACGTCGACCGTGAGCCCGAGGGCGGTGCCGCCGGCGGCCCCGATCTCGGCCGCCGCGCTCTGGGCCGCGTCGCCGTCGCGGTCGAAGATGGCGACCGCCAGGCCGTCCTCGGCCAGCCGTTCGGCGATGGCGAGCCCGATGCCGGAGCCGGCGCCGGTCACGATGGCGGTGCGATCGCCCGTCACTGGATCGCCTCGTCGCCTGCGAAGGTCGTCCGGTGCATGTCGCGGGGCGACGAGGGGTCGTAGGGGCAGGCCCGGTGGAGGACGCCGCGGTTGTCCCAGATGACCACGTCACCCACGTTCCACTGGTGGCGGTAGACCCGGTCGGGGGTGGTGGAGCGGGCCAGCAGGTCGTCCAGCAGGGCCCGGCCCTCGTCGCGGCCCATGCCCACCACGTGGTCGGTGGTGGCCCCCAGCACCAGCGAGCAGCGTCCCGAGCGGTGCCGCCACACCAGCGGGTGGACCTTGGCCGGCCGCTTCCGCCAGATCGCCACCTCCTCGGGACTGGGATCGGGGAAGGCGAGGCGCTGGGCCGCTTCGATGGTGTGCACGACCCGCACGGACTCGAAGCGCTCCTGCTCCTCGTCGCTGAGGTCGTCGTAGGCGCCGTAGGTGCTGGCGAACTCGGTCTCGCCGCCCGTGTCGGCCACGGCGTGGGCGCTCAGCATGGTGGCCATGATGGGCACGTCCTCGGTGCAGCCGTCGATTTGCCAGTCGAAGGTCCCCTTCAGATAGGCGGCGACCGGGTTCTTGGCCGGGTCGAGGGTGACCCGGAAGATCTCGGGGAACTCGCCCTTGCCGAAGACCTCGACCTCGCCCAGCTTGCGGCTGAACGCGACCTGGGTGGCGTCGTCGATATGGAGGTCGCGGAACACGAGGGCGCCGCTGGCCTCGAGCGCCTCCAGGCACGCGGCGGGGAGGTCGTCGTCGGCCAGCAGGCGCTCGCGGTCGACGCCCTTGACCTCGGCCCCCACCCGGTCGCCGAGCTTCTCGGTGGTGATCACAGCCATCAGAGTGGGACTCTAGCTTTGCGAGAACGACGTTTCCAGGAGTCCATCCCGCAGCTGGCGGCGCAGGACGAACTTCTGGACCTTGCCCGATGGCGTGCGGGGGAAGTCGGCCACCACGTGCAGCGACTCGGGCCACTTCTGGCGGGCCAGGCCGGCCTCCGCCAGGTGCGAGCGGACGTCGGCGAGCGTGGGTGCCTCGGCTCCGGGACGCAGGCGCAGGATGGCGGCGGCGTGCTCGCCGAGGCGGTCGTCGGGGGCGGCCACCACGCTGGTCTCGGCGACGCCGTCCACTCCCATCAGCAGCTCCTCGACCTCCTGGGCGCTGATGTTCTCGCCGCCGCGGATGATGATGTCCGACACCCGGTCGGTGATGGTGAGGTAGCCCTCGGCGTCGAGGACGCCCACGTCGCCGGTGCGGTACCAGCCCTCCGCGTCGAAGGCGGCGGCGGTCAGGCCGGGATCGGTGTAGCCCAGGCAGCAATCCGGGCCCCGGCTCACGATCTCGCCCCCGTCCTCCAGCCGGATCTCGACGCCGGCGAGGGGTCGCCCGTCGGTGGTGAGCCGCTTGTCCTCGGGGTCGTCCAGCGTGCAGCCGGTGATGGAGGGGTGCTCGGTGCTGCCGTAGGAACGGAACACCTTGATGCCGAGCCGGGTGGCCCGCTCGGTGACCGCCACCGGCACCGGCGAGCCGCCCAGCCCGGCGAAGGGCATGAGGGCCAGGTGCTCGTCCGAGAAGTCGGGGTGGTCGAGCAGGCTGGTGAGGAAGAAGGTGGCGCCGCCCCCCATGCCCAGGCCCTCCTCGCGCATCATGCGCAGCACCTCGCCCGGGTCCCACACGTCGATGAGGTTGACCGCCCGGGTCCGCAGCAGGGGCACGAGGAAGGCGTTGAGCATGCCGATGAAGTGACCCACCGGGGCGGCGGTGACCTGCGGCGGGCCGCCGATCGGGAACATGCGGTCGAGCTGGCGGGTCTCGCAGCCGATGCTGCGATGCGAGTGCACCACGCCCTTGGGGTCACGGGTGGTCCCGGACGTGAAGCCGATGAGCGCGGGAGTGTCCGGGTCGACGGCCGGCGGCGCGGGGAGGGGCGCGGTGTCGAGCAGGTCCCCGAACGGCGTCGCGGCCGCAGGCAGGTCGCCTCCGCCCACCACGAGCCACCGCGGGACCGGATGGCGGGCCAGCACGTCGCTCCAGGTGGCGAGGAAGTCGCTGTGGCCGAACCGGTCTGCGGTGACCACGACGTCGGGCTCGATGGCCCGCACGATGTAGTCGACCTCCTTGGCCCCGTAGAAGTGCACGATCGGCACCACCACCGCCCCGAGGTAGGCCGCAGCCCAGAAGGTGATGCCCGCCTCGACCCAGTTGGGGATCTGGAAGGCGACCACGCTGCCCGGCCCCACCCCGCGCGCCTGCAGCGACGCGGCCAGGGCGCGAGCGGCCCCGTCGACATCGGCGAACGTGCCCGACCACGGCCGCACCGCCGAGCGCACGCGGAACCGGACGTCG
>DASRJN010000229.1:0-4522 GCA_035649455.1 Acidimicrobiales bacterium | reverse complement strand
GTGGCCGACGTGGGTGGCGTCGTACGGCGTGATGCCGCACACGTAGATGGTGACCACCTCCCCCGGCGTGAAGGGGACCACCTCCCCCCGGGCGGTGTCGTAGAGCCGCAAGTCAGTCCTTCGGGGGCTCGTCGCCCGGGGGCGCAGGGCTGGCCTCAGGGATGCCGGTGAGCTTGAGCGCCACCCGCGTCTTGTAGTGCATGTTGAGCTGGAGCAGCACGGCGGTGAACGACTCGATCGGCGTGGCCATCGCCAGCTCGCCCGCGTTGAGCGGGCGCATGTTGGGGACTTTGCCCACGATCTCGCTGGTCAGGTCGACCGCCTCCGAGTGGTCCGAGCAGATCAGCACGTCGCTCTCGATCGGCTCCCGCAGGTCACCCAGCTCCCGGGCGGGCACGTGGTGGAAGGCGGCCGCCACCATGCACTGGGGCACGGCGGCCTGGACGCTGGCCGCCACCGAGCCCCGGGGCGGAACGAGGGGCTGGAACTCCTTGCCCAGCTTGACCAGGGCGTTGGCCATGGACACCACGACCTTGCCCCGCAGCCGGTCCTCGACCGACACCGCGGTCTGGGTGGCGCCGTCCCACGGGGTGGCGATGACCACCACGTCGGTGCCGGCGGCGGCGGTGTTGTCGCCGGCGACGATGGTCAGGCGCCGGTCGGGCCAGTGCTCCAGGAGGTTGTCGACCACCTCCATGGCCCGATAGCGGGACCGGGAGCCGAGCAGCACGTCGAAGCCCACCGAGGCCAGGCGAGCCGCCAATGCTTTGCCCGCTGGTCCGGTTCCACCGAGGATGCCGATGCGCACGGCGACAACCTAGTGGCGCGCGGGCGGCGTCCACCCAACCGCCCGGCGCCACCTGACCTCGCGGTCAAGGTGCGTCGACGTCAGCAGGCCGCCGACACCAGGTTGTAGGGGTCGACCGCGCTGCCGCCGTCGGGGTGGTACTCGAAATGGAGGTGCGGCGACCCTCCGCTGGCGTTGCCGGTGGCTCCGACGTAGCCGATCACGGTCCCGGCCTCGACGTGACCGGTGGCCCCGTACCGGGAGAGGTGCGCGCCGAAGTAGGTGTCGCCGTTGTCGCCGTGGAGGTACCAGGCCAGGCCGCCTGAGGAGCTCTGGTTGTGCTCGACCGTGCCGCTGACCGGCGCCACGGTGGGGGTGCCCTGCGCCGCCATCATGTCGACGCCCTGGTGGGAGTGGCCGGACCGCGCCGCCCCGAACGAGTCCACGAAGGACACGGGCCCGTCGACCGGGCACACGATCTCGCCGGTCGCGCGTTCCGGCGCCGGCCCGGGCTCAGGTTCGGGCGCGGTCGTCGTGGTGGTGGGCGGCGGGGGCGGAGGCGCGGTCGTGGTCGTCGTGGGCGGGACCTTCACGGTGGTCGTGGTGGTGGCCCCTGACACCGCCTCCCGGGCCGCGGGCCCCTGGGCCGCGGCCCGGGAGGCTGAGGCCAACTCGAAGGGGGTAGGAGCCGAGGATGGAGCAGGGTCCGACTCGGACGGGTCCTGGCTCATGCCTGCAGTGGCCGCGACCGCGGTCAACGCGAGGCTCCCAGCAATCAGCGTCGGGATCATCTTTTGTCGGCGCATGGGTGGAAGACCGTAGCGAATGAGTTACGACAATTGCGATCTCATGACAGATCCTTGACGTCGTAAGTCTCATCGGAGGTGCGGAACCCCGCCTCGCCTACGGTCCCCGCCGTGACCGCGCTGCGCCTGACCGGCGTCACGGTCGTGCGGAACGGCACGACGATCCTCGACGCCCTCGACTGGACCGTCGGCGCGGGCGAGCGCTGGGTGGTGCTCGGGCCCAACGGCTCGGGCAAGACGACGCTGCTCCGGGTGGCGTCCCTCTACCTCCACCCCACCACGGGCGAGGTCGAGGTCCTCGGCGGGCGCCTGGGCCGGGTCGACGTACGCCGCTGGCGGACCCGGGTCGGACTGGTGAGCCCGGCGTTCGCCGACCTGCTGCGTCACGACGTCACGGTCGTCGACGTGGTCATGTCCGCCCGGGAGGCGGCGCTGGAGACCTGGTGGCACCGCTACGGGCCCGAGGACCGCGCCCACGCCCTCGAGCTGCTCGACCGCACCGGGACCGCCGCGCTGGCCGGCCGCTCGTTCGGCACCTTGTCCTCCGGCGAGCGCCAGCGGGTGCTGCTGGCCCGGTCCCTGTGGGGCGACCCTGGGCTGGTGCTGCTGGACGAGCCCACCGCGGGCCTCGACCTGGGCGCCCGCGAGGACCTGGTGACCCGGCTGGCGGCGCTCGCGGGCGACCCGTCCACCCCGCCCACCGTGCTGGTCACCCACCACGTGGAGGAGATCCCGGCCGGGTTCACCCACGCCCTGCTGCTGCGCGGCGGCGGGGTCGTGGCCCAGGGCCCGCTGACGACCGTCCTCACGGCCGAGGCCCTGTCCGCGACCTTCGGGCTGGCGCTCGCCCTCGACCGGCGCGACGGGCGCTACGCGGCCCGGGCTACGTCCCCTCCTCCACCAGCGCCAGGAGCCGCGGCTTCGACTGCGTGATCTCGTCGGTCAGCAGCCGCTCGACCAAGGGGCCGCCGAGACCGCCCCCGTAGTGCAGGTGCATCGACAGGCGGCTACCGCCGTCGACCGCGGCCACCTCGGCGGAGAGCACCCAGCCCGCGTGCTGGCGGCCGTCGTGCTCCAGCCGCTCGAACCGGACCCGGTCCGTCGGCTCGTGCACCGTGCGCACCATCCGCAACCGCTTGGAGCGGGCGAAGGGGCCCAGCCGGCCCCGCAGATCGACCGACCACGCCGGTCCCGGGTCGCCCTCCTGCGCCTCGACGGCCTCGGCCCGGGGCACGATGTCGAGCCACTGCGGATAGCGCCCGAGGTCCTCGACCCACGCGAACAGCGCGGCAGGCGGGCAGGGGGCCACGAGGTCGGCCATCACGTCCACGCCGGGATCGTGTCACCCCGGCGCCCCGGCCGCCCAACCTCACCCGGCCGGGCCCGGGGCGATCACCAGCAGGACGCCGCCCTCGAGCTCGACGGTGGCGTCGCGGGCGATCAGCTCGTTGCTGAGGCCGCGGGTCGTCCCGGGGGCGAGGTCCTCGCGCTGCAACGGATAGCGCAGCCCGGCGGTGGTCACCCTCCGGGCCGGTCCGTGGGCGGGCACCAGGCTCACCAGCATGCCCGGGGCGCCCTGGAAGGCGAGGTGGTCGCGCACCACCCACACGTGGGCGGGCCCGATCCAGGCCTCGACCCTCGCGCCCGCCAGCCGGTCGGCCGCCAGGGACAGGGCTACCGCGAGGGCGTGGTCGAAGCGGTCACCGGTCCCGGTGACCACCACCAGGCGGTCGGCGCCCCGGGCCAGGGCGGCGTCCAAGGCGAGGTCGAGGTCGGTGGCGTCCTTGGCCGCGGGATGGCGTTCGACCGCGGTCCCGATCGCCTCGGCGTGGGCCAGGACCGACGGGTCCACCGAGTCCATGTCTCCCACGACCAGGTCGACGTCCAGCCCCAGGGCCCGGGCGCCCTCCAGGCCCGAGTCGGCCGCCACCACCAGCGGATCGTCGCCCGGGACGTCCAGGTCCGCGCGGGCCACGGCCGGGGGGCCTCCCCCGCCGATGACCACCGCCACACGCACAGGGCCACGGTAGACGCCCCGGGCTACCGTCGATCCCGTGGAGCGCACCCTGTTCGACGAGGACCACGAGCTGTTCCGGGACAGCGTCCGCCGCTTCATCGCCGCGGACGTCGCCCCCCACAACGACGAGTGGGAGCGGGCCGGCCTGGTCGACCGCGGGCTGTTCACCGCCGCCGGCAAGCACGGCTTCCTGGGCATGGCCGCCCCGGTCGAGCACGGGGGCGGCGGGGTCGCCGACTTCCGCTACAACCTGGTCATCGCCGAGGAGATCCAGCGGGCCGGGGTCAACGCCGCGGGGCTCGGCTGGACGCTGCACAACGACATCTGCCTGCCCTACTTCCTGGCCCTGGCCGACGAGGACCAGCGGGCCCGCTGGCTGCCGGGCATCTGCTCGGGCGAGCTGGTCACCGCCATCGCCATGACCGAGCCCGGCATCGGCTCCGACCTGGCGTCCATGACCACGTCGGCCCGCCGCGACGGCGACGACTACGTGGTCAACGGGTCCAAGACCTTCATCACCAACGGCATCAACGCCGACCTGGTCATCACCGCGGTCAAGACCGACCCCGGCGAGCGCCACCGCGGCATGTCCCTGGTGGTGCTGGAGCGGGGCATGCCGGGCTTCGAGCGGGGGCGCAACCTCGACAAGATCGGCATGCACGCCCAGGACACCGCCGAGCTGTTCTTCACCGACGTGCGCGTGCCGGTGGCCAACCGCCTGGGCGAGGAGGGCCAGGGCTTCGGCTACCTGGTCACCAACCTGCCCCAGGAGCGGCTGTCCATCGGCGCCACCGGCGTGGCCGCGGCCCGCGCCGCCTTCGACCAGACGCTGGCCTACGTCAAGGAGCGCAAGGCCTTCGGCCAGCCGGTCGGGTCGTTCCAGAACAGCCGCTTCCGCATGGCCGAGATGGC
>DASRJN010000228.1:0-5373 GCA_035649455.1 Acidimicrobiales bacterium | reverse complement strand
CACCGTCGCACCAGCGCGGCTCGGGGGTCGGCAGCCGCAGCTTGCGGTGCCCGGCACCCTCGAGCGGAATCGGCCGGCGCGGCTCGGCGGGGAACCGGCCGACGTCGTGGATCGGGCCGCCGTACACCTTGAGCAGTGAGCGGGCGAAGGTGCGCCCGAACCGGGCCAGCCAGCGGGCCTGGTCCAGCGCACCCTCGACCCCGGTGATCCGCATGGTGGTGAGCTGGCGGGCGAAGTGGCCGGGGGCGATGCGCAGCACCCCGGCCGCCACCACGTCGCCCTCCGGCCCGCCGCTGCGGACCGTGACGTACAGCGTCGTGGTGTCGTTCCAGGCGTCGAGGGCGAACGACCGGTCGTTCAGCACCTTGTGGCCCTCGAAGGCGAAGCGCCGCCCGTCCTCGGCCACGAGGTCGAGGAAGTAGTGCATGTTCCAGGTGTCGACGTGGGTGGGGTCCTCCTGCACCAGGCGGAAGGTCCCGTCCGCCACCCGCAGCCGGCGGGGCGACAGCACCGGCGCGATGACCGTGCCGCTCAGCCGGCCGGGCGTGGCCGGATCGGCCAGCAGCGCGGGTAGATCGTCGATCTCGATGGTCAGCACGAACTCGCAGGGCGTGCCGTCCGCCCGGCCGCGCTCGGCGCCGGCCCGCGCCGCAGCCTCGCTCCCGCCCTCGGCCGCGGCGCCGACCCAGCCTGCCATGCGCTCGGTGAAGCGGACGCCCGGGGTGGTGGTCGCGCCGGCCGGGGTCCGGACCAGCGGGGGCGTGGGCCCGCGGTCCACCGCCCAGCCGCGCTCCGCGGCCAGCAGCGCGGCGGCGCGCTCGCTCAGGGCCGAGATGGTGAGCAGGGGGTTGACCGCCAGCGGCCGCGGCACGATGGCGCCGTCCGCCACCAGCAGGCCGTCGTGCACGTCCGTGCCGAGGCCGGAGAACACGCGGCCCCGGTCGTCCACCACGCCGTGGGCACCGTCGTCGGCCATGGCGCACCCGCCCAGCGGATGCACGGTCACGAGCGACTCGTGCAGCATCGGCGACCACAGCGGGTTGCCGACGTACTCGGCGCCGAGGGCGGCCGTGGCCGAGCGCAGCAATGTCGCGTCGCGATCGAACATGGCCAGGTCGCCGAGGGCGGGCCAGTCCACCCGCAGCTCGGGCCCGTCCAGGCTCAGCTGGCCGTCGCCGGGGTCGTCGCTCATGACCAGGTAGGTGAGCGAGCGGTCGGCGGGGCCACCCGTTCGGTCCCACAGCGCCCCGCCCGTGGCCCGAGCCCGGCGCACCAGCCGGGCCGCGAAGGCCGCCGGGCTGCCGCCGTCGTCGACCTCGGCCGCCACCGCGAACGCCGCCGGCATCAGCGAGCGCAGGGCGCCGGGGATGGAGCCCTCCTCGATGATGGTGGCCCGGCCGGGCGTGTCCTTCCCGCTCAGGTCGATGACCCCGGTGATGCAGGGCCCCACCGCGTTGTGGGCCGTGACGGCTCGGCGGCCCAGGCCGATGCCCCGCACCTCCGGGTCCTTGACGTCGTAGGCGAAGGCCAGCACGTCACCGTTGCCGGAGAAGGCCTGGCCCAGCCGGGGGGAGACGGCCAGGCCCTCGGCCCGCGAGCGCATCAGGATCTCCGTTGATCCCAGCGTGCCCGCGGCCAGCACGACCACGTCGGCGAACACGAAGGAAGCCGGCGGGTCGAAGCGGGTACGGCCCCCGCCCACGACATCGAAGGTGACCACCCAGCCGCCGTCGCCCGGGCCCCCGGAGACCTTGCGCACCGTGCGCACCTCGGCCTCGCAGTACACCTCGGCGCCGTGGGCGACGGCATCGGGCAGGTAGTTGACGGCGACGGTGTTCTTGGCCCCGTGGTTGCAGCCGGACACGCAGTCGCCGCACAGCGTGCAGGCGGCCTGGGCGACCCCGGCGGCGTTGGGGCCGGCGGTGAAGGTGACGTTCAGCTTGGGGCGGATGACGCTCGCGCCCACTCCCTCGGCGGCCTTGCGCAGCGCGACCAGCTTGGTGGGCTCGGGCCAGTCCTCCGGGTACGGCGTCGAGCCCAGCATGCGCTCGGCGGCGTCGAAGTAGGGGGCCAGCTCGGCGGGGCCGCGGCTCTTCCCCCGCAGCGCCGCGGGCCAGCGCGGGTCGTCGTAGACCCAGGCCGGCGGGCGCAGAGCCACGCCCGCGTTGATGAGCGAAGTGCCCCCCAGCCCGCAGCCGACGAGCACGCTGAGGTCGTGGCCCGCCCGCAGGTCGAACAGGCCGGTCGCCGCGCCGCGGCGCCTGTCGCCCATGCGCACCTGGAGCTGGCGGGCGGCTTCGAGCAGGGTCGAGGGGAAGTCCCCGGCCGTCAGCTCGCGTCCCCGCTCCAGCAGGCACACCGAGCGGCCGGCGCGGGCCAGCCGGGATGCGGCGATGGCACCGCCGTAGCCGGAGCCGACCACCACCACGTCGTAGCGGGACCGCATCCGGTGGTGGGGGCTGGACAGGTGCGGTAGCGCGGGCAGCGTGGGCGTGGAGGTCATCCCCCCGTCCTTCACCGCTCCGCTGATCCTGGCCACTTCCGCTCCCTGGTCCGAACTGCGCCCGCGCAAGTGGGCCGGCCCCGCCGCAGGCCGGCCCACTGCTGGGATGCGACTGTGCCGCTCACCCGACCCGCCGGATCATCCGCCACGATCTCTGCTGTCCGGGGAGGGGCTCCAGTTGCTCCGTGACCACAGCATCCACCCTCGCGCGCAAACCGCGCGCAAACGCGCGCCGGGTGTGTCAACTGTCACAGGTAGCGTTCCATTCCCCGCCATTGCCGGTAGTGGCACAATGCCCGCCGGCCCCGAGGGAGGCAGGTGAAACTCGAGATCACGCTCGCCGGGGACGTCCGGGTCGGACAGGCCGTCGTGGGCGGTCCTCCCCGCGTCGTGCTCGCCGCGCTGGTCCTGGAACGCCCCGCGGGCCTGCCCCGGGAACGCCTGGCCGACATCGTGTGGCCCGACGTGCCCCCCAAGACCTGGGCTTCGGCCCTGCGCACCCACGTCAGCCGGGTCCGCTCGGTCCTGGCCGCGGCCGTGCCGGGCGCGGGCGAGATCGTGGTGGCCGGCGAGCCCGGATATCAGCTCGCGCTGCCCGCCGGCGTCGAGGTCGAGGTCGACATCGAGGCGGCGCAGCGGGACCTCGCCGCGGCCCGGGCCGCCCTGGCGGCGGGCGACGGGGCCGCGGCCCTCGCCACCGCGGCCTCGGCCGTCGACCGGTTGCGGGCCCGCTTCCTGCCCGGCCACCCCGGGGAGTGGGCCGACGAGGTGCGGACGGGGCTGGACGACCTGCTGGTGGGCGCACACGAGGTCGCCGGCCAGGCCGCCCTGGCCGCGGGCGACCCGGACCGCGCGCTGGCCGAAGCCGACGCCGCGGTGGCCCGGTCGCCGCTGCGGGAGAGTGCGCACCGGGCCCGGCTCGCCGCCCTGGCCGCGGGCGGCAACCGGGCCGAGGCGTTGCGGGCCTACCAGCGCTTGCGCCGGGCGCTGGCCGACGAGCTGGGGGTCGATCCGTCGCCCGAGACCGAGGCCGCCTACGTCGCCTTGCTGGGCACCCCCGCGGGCGGGACGTCGCCGGCCCGGCCGGCCGCCCCGGCCCGGCCGGCCCCGGCGCCGTTCGTGGGGCGTGAGGCCGAGCTGGCGGCCCTGGCCGAGGCGTGGGAGCAGGCGGTGGGCGGCGCCCGCCACGTCGTGGTGGTGACCGGCGAGGCCGGGATCGGCAAGACGCGCCTCACGTCCGAGGCCGCGCGCCGCGTGGGCCAGGGCGGCGGGCTGGTGCTGTTCGGGCGGTGCGACGAGGAGGCCATCGTCCCGTACCAGCCGCTGGTGGAGGCGCTGGACGGATATGTGGCCGCCACCCCGGCCGACGAGCTGCCTGCGCTGGGCGACGAGGCCCGGGCCGAGCTGGCCGCGGTGCTGCCGTCGCTGGACGCCCCCCGCCGGCCGCCGGGGGCCGATGGCCGCGCCCGGTTGTTCGGGGCGGTGACCGACCTAGTGGCGGCGGCGGCCAAGGAGCGCCAGGTGCTGCTGGTCCTCGACGACCTCCAGTGGGCCGACGACGACACGCTGCTGCTCATGCGGCACCTCGTGCGCCACGCCGGCGACGCGGCCGTGCTGGTCGTGGCCATCACCCGGGACCACGACCTCGAACCCGGCCACACCCTGGGCGACGTGGTGCTGTCGCTCGACCGCGACGGCTGGGTGCGGCGGCTGCCGCTACGGGGCCTGGCCGAGGCCGAGGTGCTGGAGCTGGTGGCCCGCCTGGGCGCTCCAGGTGACGCCGGCACGCAGGCCGCCACCGCCCGGCGGCTCGTGGCCGAGACCGCCGGCAACCCGTTCCTGGTGACCGAGGTCCTGCGCTCGGGCGGCGAGATCCCGCCGGGTGTGCAGGAGCTGGTGGCGGCCCGGGTGGCCCGGCTCGACCCGGACTCGGCCGACCTGCTGCGCGCCGCGGCCATCGCCGGCGCCCGGTTCGACCTCGACGTGGTGGCCGAGGCCGCGGGCCTGGCCGGGCGACGGTTGCTCGACGCCCTCGACGCGGCGCTGGCATCGGGCCTGGTGGTCGAGGAGGACGCCGACCGCTACCGCTTCCCGCACGACATCGTGCGGCGCACGCTGGTCGCGCAGCTGAGCGGGGCCCGCCGCCGCACACTCCACCACGCGCTGGCTGCGGCCATCGAGCACCTGCGGGTCGATGCGATCGACGAGCACGCCGCGGTGCTGGCCCACCACAGCGCCCTCGGCGCCGGACCGCGGGGCGACGCCCGCGCCGTCCACTGGTCGAGGCTGGCGTCGGCCCAGGCCGCGGCCCGCAGTGCCCCCACCGAGGCGGTGCGGCTGTGCCGCCAGGCGCTGGTCAACGTCCCGGCGGGCGACCACAGGCTGCGGGCCGCGGTCACTGCCGACCTGGGCCGCGCCCTGGTGGCGACGGGCGACCCCACCGGCCCCGCCACCCTGGTCGAAGCCGCCGACCTGGCCCGCGCCCACGGGCAGCCGGACGTCCTCGGTGCCGCCGCCCTGGCCCTGGCCGACGCGGCCGAGCACGTTCCGGACGTCGCCGCGGATGCCCGCCGCCTGGTGGACGCGGCCGTGAGCGCACGCCCCGGCCCTCACCCTCTGTGCCACGCCCGCCTCCTGGTCCGCCAGATCCGGCTGGGCCCGACCGGCCCCGCCACGGCCCAACCCCCGTCCGCCACGCTGGACGCCCTGGCCGCCCACGTCGCCGGCCTGGACGACGCCGCCCGCCTGGACGAGCGCCGGGCCCTCGCCGCCGAGCTGGCCACCCTGGCCGACGCGGCCGATGAGCCGAGCTTCCGGATCCGCGCCGCCCACGAGCAGGCCATGGCTGCCGCCTACCTGGGCGACGACGA
>DASRJN010000227.1:0-2614 GCA_035649455.1 Acidimicrobiales bacterium | reverse complement strand
CTCAGGGTGCGGATCGGCATCCACCGCGGTCCGGTGACGATCTCCGGCGGCGAGTACCTCGGCCTGACCGTCCACGAGGTCTCCCGGATCTGCGCGGTCGTCCACGGCGGCCAGATCGTCTGCTCGTCGGCGGTCGTCGACGCCCTCGGCCGGGACCACACCGGTGCCGAGCTGCGCGACCTCGGCACGTTCGTGCTCCGCGGCTTTCCCGCCGGCACGCGCCTGTTTCAGGTGTGTGCGCCCGGGCTCGACGACGAGTTCCCCCCGCTCCGTGACACGGTCCGCGCGGGGGGCCGCCGGATGTCGATCTGGCTCCGGCAGTCGGCGTCCGCCGGCTCGACGTCAGGTGCACCGGAGTCGTTGGGGTTCGAGACGGTCACCGGCAGGCCGCTCGGTGCCGGCATGGAGGTGGAGATCCTCCCGGCAACCCCCGAGGTCAGCGGCGCCTTCCGCATCAGGGTCACCAGAGACGGCCACGTCGAAGAGGAGTACGACGGCCTGAGCATCGGCGGCGCCACGGACGCGGCCACGGTCGTCAACGCCCACTCCCGCCTCATCCGCATCGTTCCGTGACGGCCCGGCGTGGTCGCGGTCGTCATCGACGGTGGGACGTATCACGGCCCCGTGACCTCGCTCCTATGGGCGTACCCCAACCGAGGGAGAGCCCCGATGAACCCCCTGATGCTCCAGTTCGCGCCCGATGTCGAGCTCGACGAGGTGCTCGAGTCCGTACGCATCGCCTACGAGCGGTCGGGCTGCGCCCCGTGCGGCCGGCTGAGCCTCTACCTCCACGCCCAGGAGGTCGTGGACCCGGCGTTCGAGAAGCTCCGGGCCCTGCCGCACGTGGTGAACGTCGGCGAGCTGGCCGACGGTGTCCAGATCCGCAGCTTCGCGGCACGGTGACGTGAACGGAGGGACAGCGAGCGGCCCTCGGGTGGGGTGCTCGCTGTTCCCCTCGTTCCCGGGTGCCGTCCCTGAGCTGGCCGACCTGCTCGACTTCGTCGAGATCGGCCCCGACACGCTGTGCCGGGAGGTCGAGCGGAGCGGGCGGACGGCGCTGACCTTCGTCCCCTCCCTGCTCGGCGAAGCGCTCGAGGCAGTCGGCGACCTCGATGTGGTGGTCCACGGCCTGGAGCTGTCGATCGGGACGGCTGACGGCTGGAACTCCGCCTACGTCGACATGCTCGACGACTTCGCGGGCCGCTGCAGCTTCGCGTGGCACAGCGAGCACCTCGGCTTCCTGTTCGCGCGCACCGGATCCGGCCGCCGCCGGCGCGTCCGGCACGCGGGGGTGCCCCTCCCGATGCCCTTCACGCAGGAGACCGTCGACGTCGTCGCCCCCCGAGCGCGAGCGCTGGCCACCCGCTACGGGCGCCCGTTCCTGCTCGAGAATGCGGCGTACTACCTCCCCGACCTGCCGGCCGACGCCGGGTGGGACGAGGCCGAGCTGCTGGCCCGCCTGGTCGAGGCCGCGGACTGCCATCTGCTCCTCGACCTGTTCAACCTGCACGTCAACGCCACCAACCACGGGCTCGACGTGCTCGACCTCCTCGGCCGCATCCCGCTCGACCGGGTGGTCGAGATCCACGTGGCCGGCGGCGACGAGGCCGCCGGGTTCCTCCTCGACTCCCACAGCGCAGTCGTGCCCGACGAGGTCTGGTCGCTGCTCCGGTGGACGCTCGACCGGGCGCCGAACGTGGCCGGCGTGGTCTACGAGGTGCTGGAGACCCACTTGCCCCGGGTCGGGCTCGCGGCGGTGCGGTCGCAGCTCGAGCAGTTGCGCTCGGTGTGCGTCGCCGCGGCGGTGACCGCGTGAGCCTGCGAGGTTGGCAGGCCGCCCTGGTCGGGCTGCTCGCCGGAGACGAGGCCGTCCCGGCCGGCGACGATCTGACGGCCACCGAGGCCGCGTGGCTGGCGACTGTCCGGTCGACACCGGGCTACGCCCTCACCAGCCAGGTCCAGCGCCAGTGGCGCGCCTTCCGCGTCCGCTCCTGCCTCCCGCTCACCGCTCGGCTGCTCGGGGCCCGGTTCGAGCCGCTGGTCGCCGCCTACGTCGAGGACCGAGGCGAGCCGGCGTCGTTCTTCCTGCGCGAGGCCGAGCAGTTCGTCGAGCACAGCCGAGCCGCGCTCGCGGCCGCAGCCAGCGCCGATGACCGGCTCGCCCACGCCGACGCGGTCACGCGCTTCGAGCTGGCCATGACCCGACCGCACGCCGGAGCCCGCGGCGGCCCGGAACTGATCGGGTTCCTGGCCCCGCCGGGCGCCGTGCTCGGGTGCCTGGCGGCAGGGCGGCGGCCTCCGCCCCCCGCGCCCCGGCCTGTCGCCTACCTGCGCTGCGGGGCGGGGACCTGCCGCCTCGCCACCGGCGACGAGCTCCCTGCGAGCCAGTGACGGCAACCCCGCGCTGACGGCGCGACGCGTCCAGTCCACGGTGTCGATCGCGCCGGCTCTGCCGTTCGACGAGAATGCCGCCGTGGCGACCACGCGGCCATGTTCGAAGGTGCTCCTCGTCGACGAGCGCAATCGCGTCCTGCTCTTCAGCGGCATCGACCGCACCAAGCCGGACATCGCGCCATGGTGGTTTGCCGTTGGCGGCGGCCTCGAACCGGGCGAG
>DASRJN010000226.1:0-16043 GCA_035649455.1 Acidimicrobiales bacterium | reverse complement strand
CCGCGGGCTGGCCGCCGGCGTCGAGCGACGCCCGCAGCCACTGGTTGGAGCACACGCTCGGCATGGTCGCCATAGCGGTCCCGTCGCAGCGGAAGGTCACGCCCCCGCCACCGGGCAGCGGCTCGTCGGGCATGGCCTTGATCGCCTGGGCGACCGACTGGGGCGTGATGTCGCCCGTGATCCCGCCGACGGCGGTGGCCAGAGCGGCGATGACGGTGTAGCCGCCCATGGGGACATTGTTGTCGACGTCCTCGACATCCTGGCCGTAGGCCTCCATCACCGCCTGGTACTGCTGGTAGGTCGGATCGTCGGTGGCGCCCAGGGCGATGGCCGAGGTGACGTACATCCCCTGGAGCTGGTCGCCGGGGATGGCCTGGCGGGTGGCGTCGGTGATGCACTGCGACACGGCGGTGATGGCGCCGTCGTAGCCGAACGCGCTCAGGCCCTGGAAGGCCGAGATGCAGAAGGCGTCGTACCCCACGACCTGCACGACCTTGGCCCCGCTGTCCACGACCTCGCGCATCTGCGACGTCATGTCGGCCGTGCCGAGGGGCACCTTGACCAGCTCGTAGTCCAGCCCGGCATTGCCCAGGATCTGCGGCCCGAGCGACTCGAACAGGCTGAGCGCCACGGGGACGTCGATCACGACGAAGGCCACCTTGTCGACGTCTTGGTCCTCGGCCACCGAGATCGGCAGGCCGAACGCGGTCGTGAGCGGGTTGGAGATGATGAAGCTGGACTCGGCGTCGGCCAGCACGGCCTCGCCGTTGGTCTGGAGGAACATCGTCGGGATGCCGGCCTGGTGCACCGGCTCCCAGATCGACTCCGCCACGGTCGACTGGCCCACCGCCACGACCACGACGCCGGACTGGACCATCTGGTTGCCGCAGTCGGTCCCGCCGGCCGGGTCGGCCCCGGTCTCGCACACCACCAGCTCGATCGGCCGCCCGGCGATGCCGCCGCGCCGCTCGTTCCAGTAGTCCACCGTGGCCTGCGCCGCGGCCACCTCGCTCCGGGCGTCGAAGGCCGCGGTCTGCCCGTCGGAGGCGAGGCCGATGCGCACCGGCTCCCCCGACGCGGGGTCTTCCGGCCCCAGCGCGTCCGCGTCGGCCGGCGCGCTGTCACCTTGCTCCGGGGCGCGGTCCGATGCGCCTCCGCAGGCCAGGGCCGAGATCAGCAGCGGGCCGACCGCGATGGCCGCGAGCGCTCGCGGGCGCGGCCGGCTACCCCGACACGAGTGGCCGTGTCGTCTCATCGTTCCCCTCCCAGCGACTGCTGTGGGAGACGCTCAGTCTTCCGGAACAAATCTTAGGTCTTCAGGGATGGCCCTGCCAGTCAGGCTCTCTGACGAGGCGTCAGATACGGTCGCGCCATGACCGACAGGGTGCGGGTCGACGTCGACGGGGCCATCGCCACGATCACCAACGACAACCCGGGCAAGCACAACGCGTTCGACGACGAGATGGATGCACAGCTGTTCGCCATCCTCGCCGAGCTGAAGGAGCGTCCCGACGTCCGGGCCGTGATCTGGCGGGGCGAGGGCCGCTCGTGGTCCTCGGGGCGGGACGTGGCCGCCATCGGCCAGGGCGACGCCACGCTCACCCACCACGAGCTGATGAGCCGGGGCCACGCCGGGATCCAGCAGGTGTTCGACCTCCCCGCCCCCGTCATCGTGGCGATGCAGGGCTGGGCCATCGGCGGGTCGTTCCAGCGGGCCCTGCTGTGCGACGTCCGCATCGCCGCCGAGGGCGCCCGGTTCATGCTCCCCGAGGTGGGCCACGGGGTGATCCCCGACACCGGCGGGGTCGGGGCGCTGTTCCAGATCTGCGGGCCCGGCGTCGTGGCCGACATGGTCCTCACCGGGCGCGTCATGACCGCCGAGGAGGCGCTCGGGCACGGCATCGTGTCCCGGGTCGTGCCGCCCGAGAGCTTGGACGACGTGGCCCGCGAGATGGCGGAGAAGGTCGCCGCGGCCCCGGCCGTGACCGTGAAGATGGCTCGCCGGGTGCTGCGGCACCTCGCCGAGCCGGCGATCCGGCGGTCGATGGCCGACGAACTGATCTTCCAGACCTTCGTCAACCGCTCGGACGACTACGCCGAGTTCCGGGCGGCGCGGGCCGAGGGCCGCGAGCCGAGCTACCGGGGGAGCTGAGCCACCATGAGCGACACCTCCGCCACGCCCGCGCTCCCTGGCCTGCCCGAACCGCCGCCGTCCGGGGCCAGCGCCCTGCCGTCCGGCACCTACGACGGCGTGACCGTCGTGGTCACCGGCGGGGGTACCGGCCTCGGCCGGGCCATCGCCGTGGAGTTCGCCCGGCTCGGCGCGGCGGTGGCCGTGATCAGCCGCCGGCCGGAGCACCTGGATGCCGGCCGGGCGGCCGTCGAGGCCGTGGGTGCGCGGGCCGCAGGAGCGCAGTGCGACATCCGCGACGCGGAGCAGGTCGCGGCCGCGTTCGACGCGGTCGAGGAGGCGCTCGGACGGCCCGCGGTGCTGGTCAACAACGCCGCGGCCAACTTCCCGGTGCCCGCGGAGGACATGTCGCCCAACGCCTGGCGCACGGTGGTCGACATCACGCTCAACGGCACGTTCTTCTGCGCCCGCGAGTTCGCCCGCCGCCACCTGGCCGCCGGCACGCCCGCCTCGATCGTCAACGTGGGGGCGTCCTATGCCTGGACCGGCGGCCCGGGCTTCGCCCACAGCGCGGCGGCCAAGGCTGGGGTCAAGAACATGGTCGAGACCCTGGCGGTGGAGTGGGGGCCCTACGGGATCCAGGTCAACGGGCTGGTGCCCGGGCTGTTCCCCCACGAGGACATGACGGCCGACATCACCGGCAACCTCGACCGCACCCACGACAAGGACGCCTGCCAGCCCGCATTGCGGGTCGGGCGGCTGCGCGAGCTGGGGTGGGCCGCCACCTTCCTGGCCTCGCCCTACGCCCGGTTCGTCTCGGGCCACACCCTGGTGGTGGACGGGGCCAACTGGCAGCGCCGCTCGCTCACCAACCCCGCGGTGGTCACAGTGCGCGACCAGATGGGCCGGGGGCCGTTCGCCTGACCATGGCTGCCCGGCGCACGGTGCTGTTCGACTTCGACGGCACGCTGGTCGACTCGGACACCGCGCTGCAGGCGCCGTTCGCGGCCCTGGGCGTGGCGGAGGCCGACGTCCCGCCGCTCGGCCTGCCGCTCCCCATCGCCTGCGACCGGGCCGGGATCACGGTGGCCGACTACCTGGCCCACTACGACGTGCAGGCCGTCCGGCCGTTCCCCGGCGTCGAGGCGATGCTGGCCCGGCTCGACCGCTGGGGCCTTTGCTCCAACAAGGACCGGCCCACCGCCGAGCGCGAGCTGGCCCGGCTGGGCTGGGTGCCGACCGTCGCCTTCTTCTCCGAGGACTTCGGCGGCCGGCCCAAGGTCCTCCCCCCGGTCCTCGCGGCCCTTGGGCTCGCTCCGGGCGAGGCGCTCCTGGTCGGGGACACCGCCCACGACCGCGCCTGCGCCCGGGACGCGGGAGTCGACTTCGCTCTGGCCGGCTGGAACCCCCGAACCGTCCCTGAGCCGGGCGACCTGGTGCTGGCCACCCCGGCCGACGTCCTGGCGGCGGCGACCTGAGCGGGCGTCGCCCTGGCCGGCTGGAAGGCCCCAACCGTCCCTGAGCGCCGGGCGACCTGGTGCTGGCCACGCCGGCCGACGTCCTGGCGGCGGCGAGCTGAGCCGTCGTCGACCATCGGGCACGATGGCGACATGCGGGTGTCCCTGGCCGCCCGGGCTGAGCTCGACGCCTTCGTCACGCTGGCGGAAGAGGTCAAGGGCTGGTTCGGGCCCATGGTGAACGAGCCGGGCTTCCACCGGGCCGTCGCGAGGGCCATCGCCCGCGCCTCGGCGCTGGTGGCCGTGGAGCCGGGCGGCACCGTCGTCGGAGGCCTGCTGTTCTCGACCGGCCGGGCACCCGAGTACGAGGTCGGCTGGCTCGTCGTCACCCCGGCCCACCGCTCGCAAGGCGTCGGCGAGGCCCTGGTCGCCGAGGCCGTCCGGCGCTGGGTCTGCCCGCCGCCCGAGCTCACGGTCGTGACGTTCGGCCCCGACCACCCGGGCGCCCGCTCGCGCCGCTTCTACGAGCGCCTCGGCTTCCGGCCGGCCGAGGTCGTCGAACCTGGCCCCGAGGGTGGCTCCCGCCAGCGCTTCCGCCTCCACCTCGATGCGCTGCCCCCTTGGGCCGGCGCTTGATCGTCCCTTGACATTCGGGGTGTAAGACCGCGTTGGGCGGTGCGCTTTTCACGAACAGTGATGGCGGGCGCTCGCCTGACTCAGCGGATCCCCGAGGCGAGAGGGGTAGCGATGCGACGATCACTCGTGGTCGTGGCGATCGTGGTGGCCGGCGTCATGCTGTCGGCGACCACGGCGTCAGCCACCAACGTGCACTTGAAGGGCGGCAAGAACGCGGAGCCGACGTTCACCGACAATGGCCTGACGTTGACCGCCGCCGGCGACTTGACCGGCCTGGGCAACGGCGACGTGCTGGTGAACCTCAGCGCCACCGCCGACGTGACGGCCACGTGCACCAACCCGGGCGGCGGCACCCAACCGCCCGGCCAGAATCCGGCGCCCATCACGGTGACCGGCAGCCAGGCGATCCCGGCGGCGGAGATCAAGAACGGCAACACGCCGTTCAACGTGACCACGAACCCGCCGGTGAGCCCGATCCCGGGCGCGCCCGGCTGCCCCAACCCGCAGTGGACCGAGTCGATCACCGACCTGAGGTTCACGGGCGCGACCATCACGGTCGAGCAGCCTCCGGGCACGCTGGTGCTCACGGTGACCTGCACGATCTCACCGGCGTCGAGCAACGGTGGCGTCCCCGCGGGAGCGGTCAGCTGCAGCCAGTCGTAGGAGGACCGGCCGCTACCGGAGCCGCGTGACCGGGAGGCCGGCCGCCGCCAGGCAGGCGGGGACGCTCGCCTCGCCCGCGAGGTGGAGACCCCCGACCAGCACGAAAGCGGCACCCGGCTCGCCCAGCATCGACTCGATGCGGGGCACCCAGGCACGGTTGCGGTCGACCAGGAATCGCTGGTGGAGGGCCGGGTGGTCACGGCGCATCGCCCGGTCCTCCGCCTCGGTCACGGACAGGTCGCCCCGCCGCCACGCCTCGACGTGGCGGTCGATCGGTTCGGGCCCGGCGGCGACGTTCTCGACGGTCCAGCGCAGGTAGTCGAGTTCGAGATCGGGACCGAGCCCGTCGAACCACGCGAGGGTGGCCTCGGCGTCTCCCAGCTCGTAGCGGACCGAAAGGCCGGCCGCGGCCGCGAGGCCGGTGATCACCTGGTCGACGCTGTGGGCCGGGTCGTGGCCGGCCTCGGCCCGCATCGCCGCGTCGAGCAGCTGGCCCGCGACCCAGGGTCGGAGGTCCTCCAGCGTGGCGGGGTCGACGCCCACGTCGCGGGCGACCGCCTGGACCCGGGCGAGGAGATCCCCGTCGAGGCGCTGCGACAGCGGCTCGCGGGCGAGGGCGTACTGCGCCACCAACGGGCTGGCGGACACCGCGCCGCGGTCGGCCTCCCGCCACAGCTCCCGGCTGGATTCGACGGCCGCTCGCAGCTCGTCGCTGACCCATCCGCCGTCCCGCACGCCCACCGCCTCGCCGAACAGGAACACCCGTGACCCCGGCCGGTCGACGACCCACAGCGCCGGTCCGGACACCCGGCCATGATCGCACGACAGCCGACTAGACAGCGGGGCATGATCCTGATCAACGTGAAGTTCCCCGTCCGCCCGGACAAGGTGGACGAGTGGACGAGCCTCGCCACGGCCTACGCCGAGGCGGTGGAGGCCGAGGCCGGCTGCCTGTTCTTCGAGTGGTCGCGCAGCCTCACGGACCCCAACGTGTTCGTCGCGGTCGAGGGCTTCCGGGACGCCGCCGCCGGCCAGGCCCACGTGACCACCGACCACTTCGCCGAACTGATCGAGAAGGGCCCCGACCTGGTGGCCGAGCAGCCCAGCATCATCTACATCGACGCCCCGCAGGCCACCGGCTGGGGGCCGATGGGCGAGATCCAGCCCCGCTGACGCGACCGCCCGGGGTCAGCCCTCCAGGGCGCGCAACATCCGCTTGAGGGCGACCTGGCGATACGAGGCATCGGCCAGCTCGCGCACCTCGTCCCAGTCCACCGGGGCAGCCTCGAGGTCGAGCGCCAGCCAGCCGCTCGGACCGAAGTAGGGCGGAGAGTAGAACCGCTCGTCCTGCAGCAACGGCGCCCGCTCGTCGCTGTCGGGCTTGAAGATCAGGCCCCACGGTCGCTCGTCGGTGCCGGAGAAGACGCCGAAGATCTTCTTCCCCGCCCGGAACGTGGGCCGCCCCCAGGCCTCGACCTCGACCGCCTCGGGGAAGGCGAGCAGCACTCTGCGCAGGTCGGCCAGGTACGGATCGTCGTCCTCGTACATGCGGGGATGGGCCACCCCCGCAGGCTAGGGGCCCCACCGGCGCCGGTGCCGGCGGGGCCGAGAGCCGGTTCGGCCTCAGGCGGTGCGATGGGTGCGGCCGAGCGCCCAGCTGGCGCCCAGTAGCACCAGGACCGATCCGACTACGGCGCCGACGACGCCGCCGAGGTCGAACTTGTCCGAGTCGCCGATGCCGAGCAGGCCGGTGAAGACCAGCCAGCCGACGAACGCGCCGACGAGGCCGAGGACGATCGTGGCGAGCCACGACTTCCAGCCTTCGAGGTTCTCGAGGGCGTCCCCCGGGATCACCAGGCGGGCGATGGCGCCGGCCACGATCCCGAGGATGAGGGCACCGATCATGCGTGCCTCCTTCGCTCAATGAGTGAGACACATTTCTGACCACCGGCGAGCACGATGGTTACTGAGTGCCCTGCCAGGCGTAGGCCAGCACGATGCCCATGACGTCTTGATGGGGAATGGAGTTGTCGTAGCGCGAGATGATCGAGAACGACTGGCCTTGCAGCACCCGGGTGTGGAAGGTGCATCGGGTGATCTCGCCCGGAGCGTCGCCGTGGCTGTGCTCGTAGTGGGCCACCATCGTGCAGGCCTCGCCGTTGGCGTTGTTGCGCAGCGTGATGTCGATCCCGCCGCCGTGTAGGTGCCCACCCGCGGCCACGAGATAGCCGTTCCAGGGCACGGTCCAGCTCCGGGTGGAGGTGAACACGCTGCCGGGTCCTCCGTCGCCGGGCACGTCGTACACCGAGTTGCCGCAGCCGGTGATGTCCAGGAAGAACGGCGTGACGGCCCGCGTGTTCTGGGCGGTGGCGCCGGGCTGATAGCCGATCGTGTACTGGATGTAGACCTGCCGCGCCGTGTCGCTGGTGTTCATGACGTGCCACAGGGCGTCCCACCGGTCGGACGCGCCGACCATGTAGGCGTACGGGCCGGGCAACGAGATCGGCGTCCGCTCGCTGCCGCTGCCGGCGAAGCGCTGGGCGCGGTTGCAGAGCGGGTCGCGGCGGGCGTTGTCCATGAGCAGGACGTGGTGCAGGTGGACCGCGCTGTGGGGCACCGGTGCACCGGCCGCGTCGACGATGTCGAAGTTCATCGTCTTGATGCCGAAGGCGCCGGTCGGGCGCGGCACGTTGGCCTGGGCCGCCTCGCTCTCGGAGCCGGCCTGGCCCTCCGGCGCCAGGTTGAACGGTCCGATCGTGAACGTCGCTTGCACGACCTGACCGCCACCGGGCGGCGCGTTGATGATCGGCTCGCAACCGGCCAGGACGATGAGCAGCACAGCCGCGGCCCCCAGGCTCGCGACCTTCCGCAACGGGACAGGTCCCATGGTTCTCCCCCCCTTGCACCGCCACTGTCGTGGCCCCACGAGCGTCGCACGACATCCGGGGGGATGCCAGGGGAAGGGGCCGGCCGGCCGGCGGCGTATGGCGCACGCTGCTACGACACGTACGCGAGACTCGCACGGTGAGCGCTGGTGGTGTGGCGACCACGGGGGACGCAGCCGGGGGTGAGGACGCCGACGTCGCGCGCTCGGTCGACCCGGCGTCGGCGACGCCCGAGGCGCCGTCGCGGTCGCCCGGCGCGCGGGGAATGCTGGCCGTGCTGCTGGTGGCGGTCAACCTGCCGATCCTGGTGGCGACCACCCGGGCGCTGGCGCGGGGCTGGCAGCCGCTCGGCGACCAGGGGATCCTGCTGGTCCGGGCGCGGGACGTCGGGACGTCGCACCACCCGCTGCTCGGCACCTGGACCTCGGCGTCGATCGTGGTGGGCCAGCAGCTCAACAACCCGGGACCGCTGTACTTCGACGCCATCGCCCCCGCCGTCCGCCTGCTCGGCCCGTGGGTCGGGCTCGCGGTCGGGGTGATGCTGGTCAACATGGCGGCGTCGTCGCTGGCGGTGGTGGCCGGCCGGCGGGTCGGCGGACCCGAGACCGGTACCCGGACGATGGTGGCCGTCGCCGTCGCGGTGGTCGGGCTCCAGTTCGCGCTGGGCAGCGAGCTGCTGTTCGACGTCTGGCAGCCGAACGCCCTGGTGCTGCCGTTCTTCGCCTTCCTGGTGGTGGCCACGGCGCTGGCGACCGGCGACCTGGTGATGGCGCCGTGGGTGGTGGGGCTCGCCAGCCTGCTGGTGCAGACCCACCTGAGCTACGCGGTGATCGTGGCGGCCGTGACGCTGCTGGCGGTGGGGCTGGCCGTGCTCAACCTGCGCCACCGGGGCGAGCGGCCCGCGTGGCGGCGGCCGGCGCTGTGGACCGCGGTGGTCCTGCTGCTGGCCTGGATCCAGCCACTGATCGAGCAGCTCACGGGCGTGGGCGAGGGCAACCTGTCCCGCATCGCGGGTGCCGCGGGCGGCGGCGACGCCGAGGTGTACGGCGCGCGGGCGGCAGCCCGGCTGGTGGCCGAGGTGGTCACCGGGCCGTGGTTCTCCCGCTCGACCTACGGGAGCGGCATCCCGGCCACCGCCTCGACCGACGACCTCCACGGCCTGCCGTCGGTGCCGGTGGCAGCCGTGGTGCTGGTCGTGCTGCTGGCGGTGCTCGCCGGCCTGGCGGTCGTCGTCTGGCGGACCGGGCGGGCCCGCCTGGCCACGCTGCTGGCGTCGGCGGCCGGCGCCCTGGTGGTGGTGACCGCGGCGCTGGCCATCTCGCCGGTCAGCATCATCGGCGTCGCCGCCCACCAGATGCGGTGGCTGTGGCCGGTCGCCGCCCTGGCAACCGCGGCGCTGCTGGCCACCCTGCTCACCGCGCTCCAGCAGCCGCGGGCCCTGGCCCGACCGGCGCTGGCGGTGGCCATGGCCGTCGTCGTGGTGGTGGCCGCGCTCAACCTGCCCACCTTCCGCAACACGGCCGGGCCGTCCCAGGACGCACCCCGGCTGCGGCAGGCCCAGGCTCTGGTCAACCAGCTCGACGTGCTGCGCGGCCGGGGACCGATCCGCTTCGATCCAACCGGCCTGCGCTTCGCCGAGCCGTTCAGCGGCCTCGTGATGGCCCAGCTCCAGGACCTGGGCGTCCCGCTGGTGGTGGACGACGACGTGCTGGTCCGCCAGCTGGGCGAGGGCCGGCGGGACGATGGCGAGGCCCGGTTCAGCCTGCGGGAGGTGGAGGGGCCCGATGCCTACACCGTGCCCGACGGCGACGAGCGGGTGGCCTTCGTGAACGGGCTCAGCGAGGCGGAGCGGGCCGAGCTGCGCGCCATCGAGCGTCGCCGCGACGCGGGCGAGCCCGAGCCGGGGGACGAGGCCCGAGCCGCCGCCCTCGACGAGCAGGCCCGGACCGGCGCGATCGCGCTGTTCCTCGAACCGATCCCCGAGGCCGGCTAGGTCCCGTCGGCGCGGCGGAGGTCCCGCCGGATCCGCCACAACCCGGCGGTGGCCCGGAGGCCGGCGAGGGCCGTCATGTGCGTCCCCGCCGCGTCGTGCCAGGACTGCAGCGGCATCTCGACGCACCGGCCGGGCAGCAGCCGGCCGAGCAACTCCACGTCGAAGGCCCACTGGCTGACGAACGGGCGGGCCAGTGCCGCCTCGAGGCGCGGCCCGGCCCGGAACGCCTTGGCGCCGCACTGGGTGTCGTAGACGGCCACGCCCAACACCAGGCTGCTGAGCGTGGCGAACAGGCGCCCGCGGTAGTGGCGCACCGCCGAGCGCCGGATGTCGGTGCCCAGCATCGCCACCCGGCTGGCGATGACCGCGTCCAGGCTCACATCGGCCCGCAGCACGTCGATCAGCCGGGCCACCTCGGTGGGCGGGGCGGCGAAGTCGGCGTCGCAGTAGGCGACGAGCTCGGCCCCACCGGCGACCGCCTCGCGCAGCCCGCGCCGCACTGCCTCGCCCTTGCCGTGGTTGCGCCCCAGCGGGAGCACGGCCACCCGCTCGGGGTGACGGGCGGCCAGGTCGGCCAGCCTCGCCGGGGTGGCATCGGTCGACCCGTCGTCGACGGCCAGGACCCGGACGTCGGCCTTGTCGATCAGCTCGGCCACCGGCTCGGGGTCGAACCGGGCGGCCTCGTTGTAGCACGGCACCACCACGGTGCAGTCGGGGCCGCCGGTCATGGGCCCGGAGCCCGCCGGGGCCGGCACACCGCCCAGGTCGACAGGCCGGGGGTGGGCAGGCCGTGCTCGGCCAGCCAGAGCCCCACGCCGGCGTCGGCGCCCAGGACGGCGCCGAGCGCCCGGGTCAGGCCTGGCCCGTGGTCCCAGTGGCCGACGCCCTGGTCCTCGGCCGGGCGGACGTCCGCCAGCCGCTCCCGGGCGACGCCCGCCGCACGGGCCGGGAGCAGCGAAGCGAACAGGCCGCCCCGGGCCACGATCTCGAACCGGGGGGTGAGGAGCGCCCGCAGCCGCCGGGGCGAGTAGCGCCGGTGGTGGGCCAGCGCCTCGTCGTGGGCAGAGAACAGCGCCTGGTAGGCCGGGACGCTGACGATCAACACACCGTCGGGGTCCACATGGGGAAGGATGGACCGGTCGAGGAAGCCGGCGTCGTCCTCGACGTGCTCGACCACGTCCAGCAGCAGGACCAGGTCGAACATCCCCTCGGGCTCGGTCGCCGTGCGGACGACCCCCGCGGGCAGGTCGGCGGCGAGGTCGGCGCTGCGGTAGTTCACGTCCCAGCACACGATGGCGGCGCCTGCCGCCTCCCGGCCCAGCTCGCCGGCGAACCAGCCGTCCCCGGCGCCGACGTCGAGCACGCGGCGGGGACCGCCCGGCGCGGTGTGGCGGCCGATGAGCGACCGGAAGAAGCGGGCCCGCGCCGTCTCCCAGGGATGGCGGCGACCGGCCTGGCCCTGCTCCCTCAGATCCACGCCGGGATCGTAGTTAGAGGTGCCCGTTGCTCTGCAGCCAGCGGAAGGCGGGGTAGCCCCAGACCGGCGGCAGGTAGAACACCGAGATCCGGTAGAGCAGCACCGCGGCGAGCGCGGCCTCCTCGGTCATGCCCGCGTTGACCAGCCCGAAGGCCAGGCCGCCCTCGACCACGCCGACCCCGCCGGGGATGGGGATGATGCCGGCCAGCAGGCCGACGCTGATGTTGATCACCAGCAGCTCCCCGAGCCCGACCGGAGTGCCCAGGGCCCGGGCGAAGGCGCCGAGGGCGAAGGCGAACAGCACCTCGCTGGCGAGGTTCCCGCCGAAGAGGATGGCCAGCTTCCGGCTCGACCGGAGGCTCCGGATCGCCGACCCCGCCTCGCGGGCGAGCCGACCGACCAGGCCGAAGACCGCCTGGCGCCACGGCCGGACCGCGGCGACGGCGGCGATGGCCCCGAGTCCGAGGGCGACGACGATCCCGAGCAGCGAGATCGCGCTGTCGGGCGCCCGCTCCAGGTCGAGGTCGAGCGAGGCGGACGTCAGCAGCAGGAGCGAGCCGAGCAGGAACGCCTGCGTGACGAAGCCGCCGATCCCGTCGATGGCCCCGACGGTGACCGCCGCGGTGGGCGTCACGCCGTGGCGCTGGAAGAAGCGGACGTTGATGGCGATGCGAGCCGCGGCGGTGGGGATGGCGATGGCGATGTACGAGGTCGCGAGCTGGAGCGCGTAGACCGGGCCGAGGGGCAGGTCGACGGGGGAGGCGCCCAAGGTCGACACCGCCTGGGACAGGCGGGGGAGCTGCGCCACCACCAGGCCGATGGCCACCAACCACCAGCGTGCGTCGCGCACGGTGTCGGCCAGCTCCTCGAAGTCGATGCCGCTGGCCACGGTGAACAGCGCGAACGCGGCCAGCAGGGGCAGCAGGATCTGGGAGAGCGAAGCGAGGCTGATCCTCCGGAGCTGCTCCAGCTCGGGCGCTTCCGTCCCGGCCCGGGCCGCCGCCTGCTCGCGCAGGTCGTCGAGGTCGAGGCCGGCGTCGTCGACCCCGTCCCGCTGCGGGCCGGTCAGCGCGGGCGGCTGCAGGTAGGGCAGCACCTTGGTCAGCCCGTCGGGCCCGAGGGCGTCGAGGGCGGCGTCGATGGCCTCTTCCCGACCGGCCAGCAAGCTGGTGGTCACCAGGTACTGCGCCTGATCGGTGCGCCGCTGGCCGGCGGTAGGGGCGACCGTGCCGCCGCGGAACCCCACGAGGCCGAGCCCTTCCGGCGTGACGACGAGGTGGCGGGCGTCGACCTGGCCGTGGCGGACGCCGGCGGCGTGCAGCCGGCCCACGACGCGCCAGCCCTCGGCCAGCAGGCCGGCACCGACGCCCTCCGCACCGTCGCTGAGCGGGGTTCCCGACCGGCGCACCACCAGCAGGGCGTCGTCGTCGGCGGTGGCGCCGGCCGTCACCACCTCGTCGGTGGCGATCCCGGCCTGGCTCGCGAGCAGGGTGAGCAGGGCCTCGTGCTCGACCTGGGCCAGCCGGCTGAGCCGCAGCTGGGCGCCCGGCTGGCGCAGCCAGACCGCCCGCCACAGGGTCGAGACCAGCGCGGTGTCGTACGCGTCGCGGCCGTAGACCCGCACCACGATCGGGGCGCCCTCGGCGTCGAGGGCCTCGACGGTGAAGACGCCGGCCTCCTGGCGTTCGGCTTCCCCCAGCGCGGAGGTGGCCACGCCCAGCTCGGCCAGCGCCTGGCGGACCCCGTCGAGGCTGGGCCGGCCGGCGGACGAGCCGAAGACGAGGTGGATCACGCCCGCGGCGATGACCGCGGCCACGATGCCCGCGGTGGCGCCGAGGATGCTGGTGGCCGCCAGCGCGACCACGCCGAGGGCCGCGCCGGCGATGAGCCAGCGCCCGAGGCGGCGGGCGGGGCGGGTCAGGTGCGGCGCGGCGGTGATGACGGCGGCGGCGGGGACGGCGAGCTGCACGGCCGGGTACCAGGCCGGCGGCCCGTAGAGGTGCCACTCACTGCCCGGCGGCCAGCCGGCATGGACGGCCTGGGCGACCCCGTAGGACAGCCCGCCGGCGAGCGCGGCGCTGAGCGCGAGGTCCCGGGCGACGGACAGCCGGCCCCGGACGAGCGCGGCGACCAGCAGAGCCAGCGCCCACCACACCAGCAGGCCGACGGCCACCTGCCACAGCCCGGTCAGGAGGTCGGGGAGGGCGGCGATGACCCGGTTGACCGGGCGGAAGATCGCCGGCAGTGGCGACTCGGCCAGGCTCAGGAACAGCAGCCCGATCGCGCCGAGCACGACCGCAAGGACGTCGGTGGCCCGCCGTGCCCGGGGTGCGTCGGCCGCGCCGGCAAACAGGCGGGCACCAGCCATCGCCTCAGTCTCGCCCAGTCGGCGTATGCCGCGGGGTGATCACCGAACGCGCCGCGCTACCGGGCGGCCGGCGAACGCCCGGGCGGGGCCATCAACCCGGCGAACACCGGGGCGCGAGGTGCTGTCGGGGGGTGGGCGAGCGCCCGGGCGGGGTTGGGCGGTGATGGCCGGGGCGCGAGGTGCTGTCGGGGGGTCGGCCAGCGCCCGGGCGGGGGCCATCAGCTCGGCGAACACCGGGGCGCGAGGTGCTGTCGGACGGTCGGCGAACGCCGGGCGGGGGTTAGGCGGTGATGACCGGGGCGCGAGGTGCTGTCGGGCGGCCGGCAAGTGCGTCCCGCACGCCAGGAGACTGAAGTTGGTGATCAGCGGAAGGTGAGGCCCTCGAAGTCGCCGCGGGTGCGCCATTCTTCGAGGTAGTCGAAGTAGGCGGAAGCGCCCATCGGGTAGCCGACGAACGTCCAGGCGCCGGGGCCGCCGGGCTGGCCCTCGTTGTTGTAGTAGCCGGGCGTGCAGTCCGGTGAGCCGATGATCATGCCGGGCCCGGTGGCCAGCAGGTCGAGCCAGGACTGCTCGGCCTCGGCGGTGAGCTCGACCTGGTCGTGGCCCTCGGCCAGCGCGTGCTTCATGACCAGGGCGATGGTCGTGCCCGCTTCGACCAGGTTGTGGGGGACGTTCGAGATCAGGTTGGCGCCCTGGGTGGGCTGCACGATGAACAGGTTGGGGAACCCGTGCACGTGGGTGCCGTGCTTGGTGCGCATGCCCTCGGCCCAGTGCTCCGAGAGCAGCCGGCCGTCGCGCCCGCGGGGGTCGTAGCCGTTGCGGCTCTCGAAGGGCGTGCCGACCTCGAAGCCGGAGGCGTAGATGATGCAGTCGACGGGGTACTCGACGCCGGCCACCACCACGCCGGTCTCGGTGATCCGCTCGACGCCCTTGCCGTCGGTGTCGATCAGATGGGTGCCCGGCTGGTTGTAGGCCTGCAGGTACTCGTCGTGGAAGCACGGCCGCTTGCAGAGCTGGCGGTACCAGGCCTTCAGGGCCTGAGCCGTGGCCTGGTCCGCGACGATGCTGTCGACCCGGGCCCGGATCTCCTCCATCTTCTCGAAGTCGGCGTCCTCGAACGCGGCCATCATCTTGTCGGGCACGAGGTCCTCGGGCGGCAGCGACATGATCCGGCTGCGGAACCGCCGGGAGAGATCGGTCCACCCGTCCATCACCAGGTCCTCGTCGGCCACCCCGCCGGCCTGGTTGGCGGTGAAGTTCTCCAGCCAGCGCTGCTGCCAGCCGGGCGTGGCGATCTCCGCGAACCAGTCGGGATCGGTCGGCCGGTTGTCCCGCACGTCGACCGAGCTGGGCGTGCGCTGGAACACGTAGAGCGTCTCGCAGGCGCGGGCCAGCTCGGGGACGCACTGCACCGCGGTGGCCCCGGTGCCGATGATGCCGACCCGCTTGTCTCCGAGGCGGTCCATCGGCGTCCCCGCGGCGTCGCCGCCCGTGTAGCCGTAGTCCCAGCGGCTGGTGTGGAACGAGTGGCCGCGGAAGTCGTCGATGCCGGGGATGCCGGGCAGCTTCGGTACGTGCAGCGGGCCGGTGCCCATGCCGAGGAACTGGGCGGTGAAGCGGTCGCCCCGGTTGGTCGAGATGATCCAGCGCGAGGCGTCGTCGTCCCACTCCAGGTCGGTGACCTCGGTGTGGAACAGGGCTCCGTCATAGAGGCGGAAATGCTTCCCGATGCGCTGGCAGTGCTCGAGGATCTCAGGGGCGTGGGCGTACTTCTCGCTGGGCATGTGCCCGGTCTCTTCGAGCAGCGGCATGTAGACGAACGACGCCGTGTCGCACATGGCTCCGGGGTAGCGGTTCCAGTACCACGTCCCGCCGAAGTCGCCGCCCTTCTCGATGATGCGCACGTCCTCGATGCCCGCCTCCTTCACGCGGGCCCCGGTGACCAGCCCGGCGAAGCCGCCGCCGATGAACGCGAACGTGACGTGGTCGGTGAGCGGCTCGCGCTCGGTGACCGGGACATAGGGGTCCTCCAGGTAGCGCTCGAGCTGGCCGCCCTTGAGCCGCAGATACTGGGCGTTGCCATCGGGGCGGAGCCGCTTGTCACGCTCCGCCCGGTACCTGGCCCGCAGCGCCTCTTTGTCGATCGCCATGCCCCAATCTTGACCCGGCGGTCAAGTGGCTGACAAGAGCGTCAGGCAGATCCACCGTTTCTCCATGTGCCCTCCAAGCATGCGTCAAGCGCGGTGGTGCACCTTTGTCCCATGGTCGCCCTCGCCCGCGCCCGTCCCCACGTCTCCCCTCCCGGCCGGCTCCCCCTCCGGCCGGGGCACGTGGCGGGCGCGCGCGCGATGGCGACCTGGTTGCCCGGCATGGCCACCTATGGCCTGGTCGTCGGGGTCGCCGCCGGGAAGGCAGACGTGCCGGCGCTGGCGG
>DASRJN010000225.1:0-2058 GCA_035649455.1 Acidimicrobiales bacterium | reverse complement strand
GACCCCACGTCCCTCAGCGTCCGTGAGGGCACCGGGGGGATGCAACCGCTCGGCTACGAGGACAAGGCGAACATCGAGCAGACGATCGACGACGAGGTCCTGCTGCGCAAGAGCATCGAGTTCCGGTCGACCTCGGTGCAGCCCGCCGACGGCGGGCTCACGGTGGAGGGCGAGCTGACACTGGTCGGAGAGACCCGTCCGCTCACGTTCGACGTCGCGGTCGGGGAGGGCGGCAAGGTCAGCAGCCGGGTCGTCCTCACGCAGAGCAAGTGGGGAATGACGCCCTACTCGGGCCTGTTCGGGGCGTTGAAGGTCGCCGACGACGTGGAGGTCGCGATCGAGGCCGCTCTCCCGTCGGAGGCGGTGACTCACCAGGAGCTCGCGCCCCGCGAGCTCAAGCCGGCGTTGCTGGACCTCGAAGGGATCTCACGACTGACGGTCCTGGCCCACTACAAGCTCTACGAGGGCTACGTCCAGAGGCGGAACGCGATCCTCGCGCAGCTGGCTGGTGCCGACGCAGACCTGCGGGGGCTGAAGGTCGACCTCTCCTTTGCGATCGGCGGGATCAAGAACCACGAGCTCTACTTCGAGCACCTCGGCGGGCAGGGCGGCAAGCCGGCCGGCCCGATCCGGCGGTTGATCGAGCGCGACTTCGGATCGGCCGATGCGTGGCGCGCCGACCTGAAGGCGAGCGGGATGGGCGGTCGCGGCTGGGCGTGGACGGCCTACGACTGGGACGAGGGTCGGCTCTTCAACTACGTCGGCGACGCACAGAACACGTTCCCGGTGTGGAACGCGACGCCGCTCGTCGCGCTCGACGTCTACGAGCATGCGTACGTCCTCGACTTCCAGAACGACCGCGCGGCCTACATCGACGCGTTCTTCGCCAACCTGGACTGGGGCGTCGTGAACGACCTGGTCTGGAAGAACCAGATTCCGCTGAGACGGTGACGGCGGGTCAGTCGCGGTAGACGGTCTGCGCGTCCAGCCCGCCCTCGACCCCCGGCGGCAGGGCGCCGGTGCCGTGCGCGTAGAGCGCCAGGTCCTCGATCGTCTTGACCTGCGTGGGGTCGCCTTCGTCGGCTCCGACCCAGGCCCCGTTCGACCACGTGAGGGTCTCGGGTGAGGTGTCGAGCGCCATGCCTGCGAGTAGCTGCGCCTTGTCGCGAATCTTTCCCGCGGCGCTGACGATCGCCGCCGACGTGCCCTCTGAAGGGCTCGTGTTGTAGCCGTGGCCGACGCCGAACCGGTTGGTGTCGGCGGGCAGGACCTTGACGTCGAGAGCCGGGACCCCGAGCTCGTCGGCGACGAGCTGCGCGTACTGCGGCTCCTTCCCGTCGGGCTCGGTTGTCAGGCTCAGCACCATCTTTCCCGTCGGGTGGACTCGCAGAAAGACTGCTCGGTACGCCTCGTCAGCCACGGTTTGCCTCGCCTCCTCGGTCGGTGTCGTTCGCCAGGCGCTGGCGCTCCTGGTGCGCGGTCAGCGCGTTGTGCTCGTCCAGGTCGCAGAAGGCCGGCTGCGGTCCGCCCCGCGGGTCCGGAGGGACAGCGGGCCGCTCGCAGCCCGGGTAGATGCAGATCTTTTCACTCATCGGTCACCCAGCCCGGGGTGGTCTTGCCCCTGCTCGGCCCGTAGCCGCTCGGCATCGCGACCGAGCTGCCTGCGACCGGCGTCGCGCTTGCCCACGGCTCCTCCGCCTCGGCCTCCGGCGCCTGTGGCGGCTCGCGGCTCCACCACCCCTCTCTGATCGCCTCGACGACTTCGTCGAGGGCCTCGAAGTTGTGGCCGCTCACGAGTGCGTCGCAGTACGGCAAGGCGGCTCTCATGCCTCCCGACTGCGCCGAGAAATCACCCGCGCTCACGCGCGGATTGACCCACACGATTCGGTGGGCCAGGCGCGCCAGGCGCGCCATCTCGCGGCCGACGAGCATCGAGTCGCCGCGCTCCCAGCCGTCGGAGAGGATCACGATCACGGCCCCTCGCGCCATGCCGCGGCGACCGTGCCGGTTGTTGAACTCCCGCAGTGCGTCTCCGATCCTGGTCCCGCTGGACCAGTC
>DASRJN010000224.1:0-2491 GCA_035649455.1 Acidimicrobiales bacterium | reverse complement strand
CACCGCGGCCCGGTTCCGCTCGTGGCAGGAATCGTCACACATTGGTCCTTGCTGCCAACTACGGGGACAGCGACCATGGCGGCCATGCAGCCCATCGAGCCCCGGTCGGTCGTGATGGTGGCCTACCCGGGCGTGCAGTCGCTGGACGTGACCGGACCGCTGGAAGTGTTCGCGATGGCCAACCGCTACCGCCCCGGGTCCTACCTGACCACCCTGGTCGCCCGCGGGCCGAGCGAGACGGTGCGCACGTCCTCGGGCCTGGGGCTCGTGATCGACGAGCCCCTCCCCGCCGGGCGCGGGCCGATCGACACGCTGGTGGTGGCCGGGGGAGAAGGCACCAGGGACGCCCTCGACGACACCGCGCTGGTCGACTGGATCCGGGACGCGGCGCCCCGCAGCCGGCGGGTCACCTCGGTGTGCAGCGGCGCCTTCCTGCTCGCGGCGGCGGGGCTCCTCGACGGCCGCCGCGCCACGACGCATTGGAGCACGTGCGACCTGCTGGCCCGCCTCCACCCGCAGGTCGCGGTGGAGGGCGACCGCATCTACGTCCGCGACGGCCGGGTGTGGACCTCGGCCGGGGTGACCGCGGGGATGGACCTGGCGCTGGCCCTGGTCGAGGACGATTACGGCGGCGCGCTGGCCCTGGAGGTGGCCCGCCAGCTGGTGCTGTTCACCCAGCGGGGCGGCGGCCAGTCACAGTTCAGCGCCCAGCTGGCGGTGCCGCGGGCCGAGCGCCGGCCGCTGCGGGAGGCGCTGGCCCACATCGCCGACAACCTCGACGCCGACCTCTCGGTCCCCGCCCTGGCCCGCCACGCGGCCATGAGCCCCCGCACCTTCGCCCGGACCTTCCGGGCCGAGGTAGGCACCACCCCCGCGGCCTACGTCCAGGCGGTGCGGGTCGAGGCGGCCCGCCGCCTACTGGAGACCACCACCGACGGCACCGCCGAGGTCGCCCGCACCTGTGGGTTCGGCACCGTCGAGACCATGCACCGGGCGTTCCGGCGCACCGTCCACACCACGCCCGGCCAGTACCGGCGCCACTTCGCCGCTACGGCCTGACCCCCGGAGGAGACACCATGCTCGTCGCCATCCCCCTGTTCGACCGGTTCACCGCGCTCGATGCCATCGGGCCCTACGAGGTGCTGTCCCGGCTCCCCGGGGCCGAGGTCACCTTCGTGGGCGAGCGCACCGGTCCCGTACGCAGCGACAACGCCATGCTGGCCATCACCATCGACGCCCGCCTCGACGAGATCGATGCCTGCGACGTGCTGGTCGTCCCGGGCGGCCCCGGCACGCGGGCCATGCTCGAGCCGGGCCCGCTGCACGAGTGGGTCGCCCGCATGCACGAGGGCACCCAGTGGACGACCTCGGTGTGCACCGGGTCGCTGATCCTGGGCACGGCTGGCGTGCTCCAGGGCCTGGAGGCCACCACCCACTGGGCGGCCATGGGGGAGCTCGCCCCGCTGTGCGGGCAGGTGGTGAACGACCGCCGTGTCGTTCCCCAGGGCAAGGTCGTCACGGCCGCGGGCGTCTCGTCCGGCATCGACATGGCGCTGTGGCTGGCCGCCCAGATCGCGGGCGACGACGTGGCCAAGGCCATCCAGCTCGGCATCGAGTACGACCCCCAGCCGCCCTTCGACGCCGGGTCGGTGGCCAAGGCCGGCCCCGACCTGGTGAAGCTCCTGGCCGACATGGTGTTGGAGCGCACCTCGTAGCCTGTTCCGTGTGGTGCGGTGCACGACGTGGGCAGCGGCAGCCCTGCTGTTGACGATCCTCGGCGCGGCCGCCTGCAACGGCGGCGACTCGGACGAGAGCGAAGCGCCCGCCCCCACCGCCGAGACCACCGAGCGGGACGAGACCACCGAGCCCGAGCCGAGTGCCGGCGGCGAGCCCACCAGGGAGGACTACGCCGCCGCCCTCGGCGAGGGCACCGTGGGCCTCTCGAACGCCGACAGCATGTGCTTCGGGCTGGCGATCGTCGACGCGGTCGGCTTCGAGCGCCTCCAGCAAGCCAACGCCTTCGACCTGATGGCGGCCAACTCCGACGCATCACTGGCCGACATGGGCATCACCCTGGACGAAGCGCAGACCGCGGCCCTGCTCGACGGCGTGCACCAGTGCGGCGACATGCGGGCCATGTTCAAGAACGTGCTCGCGGCGGGCGGGACGATGCCGCCCGAGGCGGCGAACTGCGTGATCGACGGCCTCGACGACGCCCTGTTCGACCGCCTCCTGGTGGTCAGCATCGCCGGCGGCGAGCAAGCGCTAAACGCCGACCCCGAGCTGGTCACAGGCCTCCAGGATGCCGTCCTCACCTGCGTGCAGGCCGGCGTCGGCCAGTGACATGAGCCTCACCGGGGCGCGGTCCGCGGCCGGCCCCCGCCCTCTACGCTCGTCCCCGTGACGCGGACGCGACATGCGGGGTGGGCGGCGACGCTCCTGATCGCGACTCTGGGCCTGGCGGCCTGCGCCGGTGAAGGCTCGGAGGACG
>DASRJN010000223.1:0-5662 GCA_035649455.1 Acidimicrobiales bacterium | reverse complement strand
TCGGGTCGCCTGGCCGAGGCCACGATCGATGCCTCGGTGGCGCGCGTCCTCACCGCCAAGTTCGAGCTGGGGCTGTTCGAGCGGCCCTACGTCGACCCCGAGCGGGCCGCGGTGGCCGTCGACACGCTTGGCGACCGGCGGCTGGCCCGCACGATCGCCCGCAAGTCCCTGGTGCTGCTGCGCAACGACGGGGCCCTGCCGCTGAGCGGCGGACGCATCGCCGTCATCGGGCCCAATGCCGACCAGGCCCGCCACCTCTTCGGCGACTACACGTACCCGGCGCACGTCGAGTCGCTGGAGGAGGTGCTGACCAGCGGCAAGAACGTGTTCTCGATGCCGCTGGACGCACGCCGCCGGCCCGACTCCGTCGACGTCGCTGCCACGACCATCGCCGGCGCGCTGGCCACCCGCTTCGGACCGGGCGTGGTCCACGCGCGCGGGTGCGGCGTCACCGACGGCTCCCGGGCCGGCTTCGCTGCGGCGGTCGAGCTCGCGGCCGCGTCCGACGTCGCGGTGATGGTCATGGGCGACAAGGCCGGGCTCACCGACGACTGCACCACGGGCGAGAGCCGTGACGCCGCGTCGCTGGACCTGCCGGGCGTGCAGGAGTCGCTGGTGCGGGCGGTGCTGGAGACCGGGACCCCGGTCGTGCTCGTCCTGGTGGCCGGCCGCCCCCTCGGGAGCGCCTGGCTGCACGAGCGGTGCGCCGCGGTGCTGATGGCATGGCTCCCGGGCCAGGAGGGCGGGGCCGCGGTGGCCGAGGTCCTGGCCGGGGACGAGGCGCCGGGCGGCAAGCTGCCGATCTCCTATCCCCACTCGGCCGGCCAGATCCCCGTGTACTACGGCCACAAGATCTCCGGCGGGCGGTCGCACTGGAAGGGCGACTACGTCGATGCTCCCGCCGCCCCGATGTACCCCTTCGGCCACGGGATCGGCTACACGACCTTCGCGCTGTCCGGCGCCGCCTTGGACCGCACCGAGGTGTCGTGGCACGACCCGATCACCACGACGGTCACCGTCACCAACACGGGCAGGCGCGCCGGCGACGAGGTCGTCCAGCTCTACGTGCGCGACCCGGTGGCGAGCGTGACCCGCCCGGTGCTGGAGCTGGCGTCGTTCGTGCGCGTGTCGCTGGCCCCCGGCGAGTCCCGTACGGTCACGTTCGAGACCCCGGTCGGCCAGCTCGGCTTCCATGACCGCGACCTCGCCTACGTGGTCGAGCCCGGCCGCCTCGACGTCCTGGTCGGCACCTCGTCGGCCGACCTCGTGGCCCTGGGCTGCGTCGAGGTGGTGGCCGACGCAGCCGGCCGGCCACCGGACAAGACTTACGACGGCACCGTGACCGTCACCTGAGTGCCAGGAGGGCTAGCCATGGCCGAGTTCTTCACCGACGTCGCCGAGCGGATCCCGTACGTGGGCCCCGACAGCGACGAGCCGCTGGCCTTCCACTGGTACGACGCCGACCGCCTCGTCTCCGGCCGGAGGATGGAGGACCACCTCCGGTTCGCGGCGTGCTACTGGCACTCGTTCGCCTGGGACGGCTTCGACATCTTCGGCGCGGGCACGCTGGACCGCCCCTGGCATCCCACCTTCGCCCCCGCCACCGACCCGATGGAGGCGGCGCGCCGGAAGATGGACGCGGCCTTCGAGTTCTTCGCCAAGCTCGGCGTGCCCTACTACTGCTTCCACGACCGCGACATCGCTCCCGAGGGCAGCTCGTTCAAGGAGTCGGCGGCGGTGCTCGACGAGATGGTCGATCGGGCTGCCGAGCACCAGGAGCGCACCGGCATCACGCCCCTGTGGGGCACCGCCAACCTCTTCACCAACCCCCGCTACCAGGCCGGCGCCGCCACCAACCCCGATCCCGAGGTCTTCGCCTACGCGGCCGCGCAGGTGGCCCACTGCCTGGAGGCGACGCACCGCCTCGGGGGCGAGAACTACGTCCTGTGGGGCGGGCGCGAGGGCTACGACACGCTGCTCAACACCGACCTGCGCCGCGAGCTGGACCAGCTCGGGCGGTTCCTGTCCCTCGTCGTCGAGCACAAGCACCGCATCGGCTTCGACGGCGCCATCCTCATCGAGCCCAAGCCCTTCGAGCCGGCCAAGCATCAGTACGACTACGACGTAGCCGCGGTCCACGCCTTCCTGCAGCGCTACGGCCTCGACACGGAGATCAAGGTCAACATCGAGGTCAACCACGCCACCCTGTCGGGCCACGACTTCGCCCACGAGGTGGCGGTCGCCGCCCGCGCCGGGATCTTCGGCTCGATCGATGCCAACGCCGGCGACGACCGGCTGGGCTGGGACCTCGACCGGTTCCCGACCTCGGTCGAGCAGATGACCCTCGGCATGCTGGAGATCCTGCGCGCCGGCGGGTTCACGACCGGCGGGTTCAACTTCGACGCCAAGCTGCGCCGCCAGTCGATCGACCGCACCGACCTGTTCCACGGCCACATCGGCGGGATGGACACGCTGGCCCGAGCCCTGCTCGTGGCGGCCGCCATCCTCGACGCCGGCGACCTCGACGCCGAGCGGGCCACCCGCTACGCCGGGTGGGACGGCGAGCTCGGCCAAGCCATCGTCGCCGGCACGACCGACCTGTCGGCCCTCCACGAGCGAGCCTTCGACCGCGGCGAGCCCAGCCGCACCTCGGGCGGCCAGGAGCGGCTGGAGAACCTGGTCGCCCGGTTCATCGCCCGGGTCCGCTGAGCCCGGGAGCATCCTCCCACCGAACACGAGGCTGGACGTCCCGCAGCTATCCCGGCGCGCCAGCGTCATAGGTGGCCGCCCCGACCCTCTCTGAGAGTGGCCGGCGAGAGCCGGGCAGAGGCGGCGACGGAGAGTGCATGAGAGCGACTGAAAGCATCGGGTACGGCCACGGATTAGCGGGGTCGATGCCGGCCGCGGCCCCGGCCCCGGTTCCTCGGCTCCGGACCGCGGGCTGCGTCCTGGCGGTCCTCGCCGCCGTCCTGATCCCCGTCAGCCGGCTCGCCGCCGGCAGCACCGACGCCGATGTCCTCGCCGTGGTGGGCGCGTCGCTGGTGGCCACGCTGCTGTTCGCCAGCGCGTGGCTCGACGTGCTGGCGTGGCGCCTCACCGCGGATGCGAGGTCGGTGTACCTGGCTGCAGCCGCCCTCAGCCTGGCCGCCGTACCCGTCGTGGTCGGTGTGGTCCTCCCCGGGCTGACCGAGTCAGCCGTGCTCGAGGAGGCCCGGCCCGCGGCCGCCCTCGCGGGCATCCCGGCCATCGCCGTGCTGACGGTCGCGGCGCGCACCTCGGCCCGGCTCACTGTCCGGAGCGTCGGGTTGGTGATGGGGGCCGTCCTGGCGATGACCGCCGGCGTGGCGGTCGCCCTGGCCGTGCCGGGGGCCCGCACGCCGGCCCTCGACGCCGGGAGCGCCATGCCGCTGGCCGGGCCCGCCACGTCCATCGCGCTCGCCTCGGCGTTCGGTCTGGTGGCCGTCATCCATGCCGGTGCCAGCCGGCGCCGATCCGATCAGCTCCTGTCATGGTCGGGGCTCGCCGTGGCCGGCGTCGCCGCCGCCTACGCCATCGAGGTGGTCGGGGCGGACATGGCGCACCTCGCCGCCTGGCTGATGACGGCGGCCGCCGTCGCCGTCGGTCTGTACGGCACGTCCCTGGAACTTCAGCGGAACCGTGAGGCCGAACAGCTCGAAGCCCGGCACGCCGTCGCCGTCGCCGCCCTCGCGGCCTCGCGAGCCCGCGCCGTCCACGAGATCCACCATGAGCACCGGCACGAGGCGCGGACCGCCCTGCTTGGCATCGAAGCAGCTGCCCAATGCCTCAGCCAACCCGATCGCGGGCTCAGCACCGCGGAGCAGAGGGCGCTCTCCTCGGGGCTGGTGGCCGAGATCCGGCGGCTGCGGTCCCTCGTCGAGGACGCGGCCCGCCGGACGACGTCGTTCGACCTCCGCGAGGCCATCATGCCGGTGGTGAGCTGCGCCCGCGCCGACGGGCTCACGGTGCGGGCCGACATCCCGGCGGGGCTCGACGTCGAAGGCGTCCCCGAGAGCACGGCCCAGGTCGTCCTGTCCCTGCTCACCAATGCCCGCTGCCACGCGCGCGGGTCGGCGGTCGAGCTTCGAGTCGAACCGGGCGAAGGGGAGATCGCGCTGTACGTCGAGGATCGCGGGCCCGGCATTCCCGAGGGCCTCCGCGAGCCTGTGTTCGAGCGCACGACCCGCGGCCCTGCCAGTCGCGGATCGGGGCTCGGGCTGTTCGTCGCCCGCCGCTTGATGGCGCGGCAGGGGGGATCGGTCGAAGTCCGCCCGCGACCCGGAGGCGGATGCTCGTTCATCGTGCGCCTGGCCCGCGTCATCGGTCCGGCACAAGCCGCCGGGGACGAGTCCTCCTAGTGCACCGGATCCTCATCGTCGACGACCATCCCCTCCTCGCCGTCGGGCTCCAGCTGGCCCTGCGGTCGGGGGGGTGGGAGGTCCGGGTCGCCAACGGGCCGACCGCCGACGCGGTGCTCGAGAGCGCGCGGGCCTTCGAGCCCGCGTGCGTGCTGCTCGACCTCCACCTCGGTGAGCTGGGCAACGGCCGCGACCTGATCGGTCCCCTGCGTGCCATGAGCCAGACGGTGGTGATGCTGACCGGCGAGACCGACCGCCTCCTGCTGGCTGCCTGCCTCGAGGCGGGGGCCGACGGCTGGATCGGCAAGGGCGCGTTCCTCGACGAAGTCGTCGCCCTGATCGAGGACGCCCTCGCCGGGCGGCCGCTCGTCGGGGTCGCCCAGCGGCACGAGATGCTGGACGACCTGAGGGTGCACCGGGCCAGCCTCGAGCGGTCCCGATCACCATTCGAGAGTCTGACCCGCCGCGAGCAGCGGGTGCTGGGCGCGCTCATCGACGGGCTGTCCGCCGACGAGATCGCCGAGGGTCAGTTCGTGGCGGTGACCACCGTGCGCTCCCAGGTCCAAGCGATCCTGCGCAAGCTCGGTGTCCGCTCGCAGCTCGCCGCCGTCGCCACCGCCAACCGGGCCGGCTGGACCGGGCCGCTCGACGATGCGGTGGATCGGGAACTCTCCCGAATTCCTCAATCGTGATGACGACGACCGGCCGGGGCCGGCGGATGCTGACGGCTCGACTCTGACCGGAGCGTCCGATGAACGTCTTCACCCTCATTCACCGGCTGGCTGCGCGGGTCCGCAAGGACGACAAGGGCGCCGCCATGGCCGAGTACGGCCTGCTGGCCGTGGGCATCGCCGTGGCCGTAGCCGCCGCCGTGTGGGCGCTGGGCGGTGCGGTCGTCGCGCTCTACGACCTTCCCGCCCCGTTCTGATCCCCGGCCCCACGATTTCATCAATCGTGAGGAAGAGGATCGGCACGCGGCCACTCAGACTCGAACGATCTCCTCCGCAACGGGCGGAGGTGCGGAATCAGGAGATCACCTCCCAAATGATGAGCCTCATCCAGTACATCCAGACCTTCGTCGCCACCCGGCGCGAGGACGACAAGGGCGCCGCGATGGTCGAGTACGGCATCCTCATCGCCGGCATCGCCGTCCTCGTCATGGCCACCGTCTTCATCCTCGGCGGCGCGATCAACGGCCTCTTCCAGGACGTCGTCGACCAGCTCGGCTGACTCTGCAGCAAGCGCAGGGACTGGTGGGAGCGGGCGTCCGACGATGCCCGCTCCCA
>DASRJN010000222.1:0-13988 GCA_035649455.1 Acidimicrobiales bacterium | reverse complement strand
GGCGGCGGTCGCATCCACCACGCCATGCGCTCGATCGCCCAGTGCAAGCTGGCGTTCGACATGATGTGCGAGCGGGCGCTGTCACGCGAGTCGCACGGCCAGATCATCGCCGAGCACCAGATGGTGCAGCAGGCCATCGCCCACTCCTACGCCGAGATCAACATGCTGCGCCTGCTGGTGCTGTGGACGGCGTGGACCATCGACAACTCCTCCACCCAGGCGTCCCGCACCCAGATCGCAGCCTGCAAGTACACCTGCGCCAAGGTGCTGCGGGAGGTGTCCTACCGGGCCATCCACGTCTACGGCTCGCTGGGCGTCACCGACCTCACCCCGCTCCAGGCCATGTGGGCCGGCGCGCCCACCATGGCGGTCATGGACGGCGTCGACGAGGTGCACAAGGTCACCGTGGCCCGCAACGTGCTCAAGTCCTACCGGCCCCACGAGGGCCTGTGGCCCACCGAGTACTACCCGCACAAGCGGGCCGCGGCGTGGAAGAAGTTCGAGCCGATGCTGGCGTCGGACCCCGATCTGAAGCGCTACGCCGACGGCATGGCGAAGTACATGGCTGGCCGTAGCTGATGGAGCTCGCCGGGCGCGTCGCCGTCGTCACCGGCGGCGGCGGGGGCATCGGCGAGGGCCTGTGCCGGGCCTTCGCCGCCGAGGGAGCGCGCGCCGTGGTGGTGGCGGACATCGACGGCGACGCCGCCGAGCGGGTGGCCGCCGACCTGGCGGCCGCGGGCACCACCGCGCGGGGCCTCCGCGTCGACGTGGGGTCGGAGCCCGACGTGGTCGAGCTCGTGCGGCGAACCGAGGACGACTTCGGTCCCATCGACCTGTTCTGCGCCAACGCCGGGATCATCGTGATCGGCGGGGTCGAGGTCCCCGACGGCGGCTGGGAGCGCATCTGGCGGGTCAACGTCCAGGGCCACGTCTACGCGGCCCGGGCGGTGCTGCCCGCCATGCTGGCCCGGGGCGAGGGCTACCTGCTGCACACCGCGTCGGCCGCGGGCCTGCTCACCCAGCTGGGCTCGGCGCCCTACTCGGTGACCAAGCACGCGGTGGTGGGCCTCGCCGAGTGGCTGGCCATCACCCACGGCGACGCCGGGATCCGGGTGTCGTGCCTGTGCCCCCAGGCGGTGCAGACGGCCATGACCGGCGGCGGCCCGCGGGTGGCGGGCGACGCGAGCTCGACCTCCCGCCGCGACGGCGTGCTGCTGCCCGAGGAGGTGGCCCGCGTGGTGGTGGAGGGCCTGCGCGACGAGCGGTTCCTCATCCTCCCCCACCCCGAGGTCGCCACCTACGAGCAGCGCCGCGCCGGCGACCGCGACCGCTGGCTCAAGGGCATGCGCCGCATGCAGGCGGCCATGGTGGCCGCGTGGCGGTCCTCTACAACCTGACCGACTTCTTGCCGAAGCGCGCCATGTAGGGCGAGGTGTCGATCACGTCCAACGGGCGCTCGCCCGCCATCACCTCGGCCTTCCACTCCTCGTGGACGGGGACGTTGGCGTGGAACTCGTCCATGACCTCGGCCGCGAACAGCTCCAGGCTGTCGCTGATGTCCTCGTGGGTGTTGCGGCCCGCCTGGTTCAGCAGGATGACCTGGTCGATGTTTGAGGTCTCGAACTTGCGGAGCTTGCGGCGGATGGTCTCGGGCGAGCCGATGAGCCCACCCGACAGCGCCCGCTCCGCCGCCTCGGGGTTGGCGTTCTTCCAGGCCGAGTACTCGTCCCACATGTTGACCTCGCCCGGATCGGGCCGGCGGCGGTCGGCGCTGTTGTAGTAGCGCAGGCAGAACTGGAAGAAGGTGGCACCGTCGGCCCTGGCCCGGGCCTCCTCGTCGGTCGGCGCGCACATGAACATGCTCACCAGCGCGATGTTGGGGTTGACCGGGTAGTCGCACAGCCGGTCGAGCCCGTTGGTGATGGCGTTGTAATAGGCATGGACCCAGGCTTCGGCCGCCTCGGCGCTCACGAACTGGAACCCCAGCGCCCCCAGCCCGCGCCTCCCCGCGTACTCGATGGTCTCGATCTGGCTGCACGCGGTCCACAGCGGCGGGTGCGGCTTCTGGCGGGGCTTGGGCAGCACGTTGCGGAGCGGGAAGTCGAAGTGGGGGCCCTGGTACTCCACGCCGCCGTCGCCGAACATGGGGATGGCGCAGCGCACCGCGTCCTCCCAGATCTCCCGCTTGTCGCGGAAGCGCACGCCGAAGGGATGCAGCTCGGTGATGCTGGCGCTCTCCCCCATGCCGAACTCGACCCGGCCGTTGGACAGCAGGTCGAGGGCCGAGATGCGCTCCACCGCCTTGGCCGGGTGGTTGGTGGTGAGCTGCATGATGCCGTGGCCCAGCCGGATGCGGGACGTGCGCTGGCTGGCTGCGGCCAGGAACACCTCCGGCGCCGAGGAGTGGCTGTACTCCTCGAGGAAGTGGTGTTCCACCACCCAGGCGTAGTCGTAGCCGAGCTTGTCGGCCAGCTCGAGCTCGTCGAGCGCGTGGTGATAGAGGCGCCACTCGCTGTCCGGCTCCCAGGGACGCGCCAGCTGCAACTCGTAGAAGACGCCGAACTTCATGATCCCCCCTGTCCCGCTGATCGTACGCCGCCGGGCAAGTTGAGGAGCAGCCCGCCACCACTGCCGGGACCAGCGGGCAGCGGGCCGCTCCTCGATCCGTCAGAGGTTGGTGAACAGCAGCAGGTTCGGCGTGGCCGGGATGCAGGAGAAGAACCCGCAGCGCTGCCCGGTGCCCGAGATGCGGTTCGGCGTGGCCGTGTTCCGCAGCGTGGTGGCCACCTGGGCCGGCGTCAGGGTCGGCTGGTTCTGCAGCAGCTTGGCGGCCGCCCCCGCGCTGTGCGGGGACGCCATCGACGTGCCGGAGATGGTCATCGTGGCGGTGTCACTGGTGGACCAGGCGCCCGGGATCTGGTTGCCGGGCGCGATGATGTCGACGCAGTTGCCCCGGTTGGAGAACGAGGCGAGGGCGTCGTTGATGGTGCTGGCGGCCACGGTGATGGCGGCGGGCACGCGGGCGGGCGACGAGTTGCAGGCGTTGGCGTTGGAGTTGCCCGCGGCCACGCTCACGCTCACGCCGTCGTTGACCAGCCGGTTGATGGCCGCGTCGATGGCGCTGCTGGCACCGCCGCCGAGGCTCAGGTTGGCCACCGCCGGCTGGCCGGCCTGGTGGTTGCCCACCGCCCAGTCGATGCCGGAGATGACCGAGGAGCTGGAGCCGCTGCCGTTGCAGTCGAGCACCCGCACCGCGATGAGCTGCACGCCCTTGGCGACTCCGAACGTCGTGCCGCCGAGGGAGGACGACACGTGGGTGCCGTGGCCGTGGCAGTCGTCGGCCGTGCCGCCGTCGATGGCGTCGAAGCCGGACACCGCCCGGGGGCGGAGGTCGACGTGGCTGAAGCGCATGCCGGTGTCGATCACGTAGGCCCGCACGCCCGCGCCAGTCGCGGTGTAGGTGTAGCTCGCGGACAGCGGCAGGGCTGCCTGGTCGATGCGATCGACGCCCCATGGCGGGTTCGCCTGGGTCACCTGGATGGTGACGACGCCATCGGGCTCGATCGAGGCCACCTGCGGGTCGGCGGCCACGGCCGCGGCCTGGCTGGACGTCATCGGCGCCGCGTAGCCCTGCAGGGCGTTGGTCCAGACCCGGGTGGGCTGGGCCACGGCCCCGGCCGCGCTGAGCTGGCTCGCGGCCACCGCGGCCACCGGTGTGGTGGTGGCTCCCGGCTTGAGCACAACGATGTAGTTGGTGGGCTGCTCGGCCCCTCCGGCCCTCGGCGTTGCGGACGCGGGCACCGCGAACGCCACCAAGGCGGCGGCCGCGGCGGCACACGCGAGCCAACGAGCTGGTCTCGACACGCTCATCAGTCCCCCAATGCTCACGCGGGAGTCGGGCGGTCGACTCCCCCCTGTTGCCTACTATACGTGAACGTCAACAGACGAGGAGTAACTTCTCCGCGGTCAGGCCGAGCGCTACCGACCGCAGTCCTAAGCTCCACGGGACGTGACCCTGCGCGAGATGGCCCCTCCGTCCGAGCCGTGGCTGAGCGACGCCGATGCCGTCGCTCGCGAGCTCGACACCGACGTCCGGAGCGGGCTCGACGGCGCCGAGGCCGCGGCCCGCCTGGCCCGCTACGGCCCCAACCAGCTCGAGGCGGCCGAGCCGGTGCCCAAGTGGCGGCGCTTCCTCGAACAGTTCGCCGACCCGCTGGTGTATCTGCTCGTCGCAGCCGTGATCGTGTCGCTGGTGGCGTGGCTGCTGGAGGGCGCGGACGAGGTGCCGTTCGAGGTCCTCGTCATCCTGTTCATCATCGTGGCCAACGCGGTGCTGGGGTACGTGCAGGAGGCGCGGGCCGAGGAGGCGGTGGCCGCCCTGCAGCGCATGGCCGCGGCCTCGGCCGGCGTGGTGCGCGACGGGCGCGAGCAACGCATCCCCGTCACCGACGTCGTGCCCGGCGACCTGATCACGCTGGCCGAGGGCGACGCCGTGCCCGCCGACGCCCGCCTCACCGAGGCCGCCGCGCTCAAGATCGCCGAGGCCTCGCTGACCGGCGAGAGCGAGGCGGTGCTCAAGGACGCCACCACGCTCGCCGAGCCGGCGGGCCTGGGCGACCGGCTCGACATGGTGTACAGCGGCACGGCGGTGGCCAGCGGCCGGGGCCGGGCGGTGGTCACGGCCACCGCCATGGACACCGAGATGGGGACCATCGCCCGGCTGCTGGGCAGCACCGAGGAGGAGCCCACGCCGCTGCAGCGGGAGGTGTCCTACATCGGGCGCGTCCTCGGCATCGCGGTGGTGATCATCGCCCTGGTGGTGGTGGCCGGCATCTTCGTCACCTCCGACATCGAGGACGCGAGCGACGCGGTCGAGGTGCTGCTGGTCGGCGTGTCCCTGGCGGTGGCGGCCGTGCCCGAGGGCCTCCCCGCGGTGCTCTCGGTGGTGCTGGCGCTGGGCGTGCAGCGCATGGCCAAGCGCCAGGCCATCGTCAAGCGGCTGTCGTCGGTGGAGACGCTGGGCTCGGCCTCGGTGGTGTGCTCGGACAAGACGGGCACGCTGACCCGCAACGAGATGACGATCCTCAAGGTCGTCACCGCCTCGGGCGAGGTCGACCTGTCGGGCAGCGGCTACTCGCCCGAAGGCGACGTGACCCGCGGCGGCCGGCCGCTCGGCGCCGGTCCCGACGACGAGGGGCTGGCCGACGAGGTCCGCTACGTGCTGGGGGGCGGAAGCCTGGCCAACGACGCCGTGCTCTCCCAGGACGGCGACCAGTGGACGGTGCAGGGCGACCCCACCGAGGCCGCCTTCCTCGTAGCCGAGCGCAAGTTCGGGGTCACCGAGAACCGCGAGGCGCGCTTCGAGCGGGTGGGCGAGATCCCCTTCACCTCCGAGCGGAAGCTGATGAGCACGTTCCAGGCCGACGCCGAGGCCGGCGGGCAGGTGGCGGTGGTGACCAAGGGCGCGCCCGACGTGCTACTGGCCCGGTGCACCCACGAGCGCGTGGCCGGCGAGGTGCGGCCGCTGACCGACGAGCGCCGGTCCGCGGTACTGGCCGACGTCGACCGCCTGGCGGCCGATGCCCTGCGCACGCTGGCCGTCGCCTATCGCCGCCTGCCCGAGGGGCAGCCCGCGCCCGACAGCCCGGAGGCGGACGAGTTCGAGCACGAGCTCGTGTACATCGGGGTGGCCGGGATCATCGACCCGCCCCGGCCCGAGGCCCGCGACGCCATCGCCGAGGCCCACGGCGCCGGCGTGCGGGTGATCATGATCACCGGGGACCACCCGATCACCGCGGCCCGCATCGCCGCCGACCTCGGCATCGTCGAGCCCGGCGCCCGCACGCTCATCGGCACCGAGCTCGAGGCGCTCGACGACGACGGGTTCCGCCGGGCCGTGACGGACGTGTCCGTCTACGCCCGGGTGGCGCCCGAGCACAAGCTGCGGATCGTCGACGCCCTCCAGGACCAGGGCGCCATCGTCGCCATGACCGGCGACGGGGTGAACGACTCGCCCGCGCTGCGCTCGGCCGACATCGGCGTGGCCATGGGGGTCACCGGCACCGACGTGACCAAGGAAGCGGCCGACATGATCCTGGCCGACGACAACTTCGCCACCATCGTCCATGCGGTGGAGCAGGGCCGGGCCATCTTCGCCAACATCCGCAAGTTCCTCCGCTACCTGCTGTCGTCGAACATCGGCGAGGTCCTCACCATGTTCCTGGGGGTGGTCGGGGCCGGCGTCCTCGGCCTCAGGGACACGGGCGAGGCCGTGGCCGTGCCCCTGCTCGCCACCCAGATCCTGTGGATCAACCTGCTGACCGACACCGCGCCCGCGCTGGCCATGGGCGTGGACCCGCCGCCCGACGACGTGATGTCCCGCCCGCCGCGCGGCCTGCACGACCGCATCATCGACCGGGAGATGCAGATCGGCATCGGCTTCGTCGGCCTGGTGATGGCGCTGGCCACGCTGGTGGCGCTCGACCTGCGCCTGCCGGGCGGGCTGATCCACAACGGCGGCGACATCGTGGAGGCCCGCACCATGGCGTTCACCACGCTGGTCCTGGCCCAGCTCTACAACGCCTTCAATGCCCGCTCCGGCCGCGAGAGCGCCTTCCACCACCTGTTCACCAACCCGCTGCTGTGGGCCGCCATAGGGACGTCGCTGCTGCTGCAGGTGGCGGTGGTCCACCTGCCGCCGCTGAACCACGCCTTCGACACCACTCCGCTGTCGGCGAGCGACTGGCTGATCTGCGCCGCGCTGGCCAGCTCGGTCCTCTGGGCCGAGGAGCTGCGCAAGCTGATCCGGCGGGTCCGGTACTGGCGCTAGCGAGCCGCGGCGCCGCGCCGCGTGGAGGGCAGGCGCTTGGCCGCCTTCACCTCGTAGAGGGCGGCGTCCGCCTGCTGCACCACCTCGGTCGCCGCAGCCGAGGCCAGGCCCACGCTGGCGCTCACCATGATCGTGCCCCGGTCGGTGACCACCGGCTCCTCGATGGCGGCCACGATGCGCTCGATGGACGGGGCCGCCCCGTCCCGGGAGGTGCCGTCGGCGAACACGATGGCGAACTCGTCTCCGCCGAAGCGGGCCACGAGGTCGTCCTCCCGCACGGTGCCCATCAGGCGCTGAGCCACTACCTGGAGCACGGCGTCGCCGGTGTCGTGGCCGTAGGTGTCGTTGACCGGCTTGAAGTCGTCGAGGTCGACCAGCGCCACGGTCACGTTGCCGGTCACGCCCTCGAGCCGCTGGCGCAGGGCCGACCGGTTGCCGGCCCGGGTGAGCGGGTCGGTCACGGCCTCGCGCCGCAGCGTGTGGTGGCGACGCTGCTCGCCCAGCACGAGGCTGGCCAGGCGGGTCGCCTGGTGCAGGCTGTGCTCGGTTCCCACGCCGTGCTCGATGCGGCTCGTGACCCACACCATCACGCAGCCCAGCAGCGTCCCCGAGCTGGCGTCGGGGAGCGGGATGGCCCAGGCCGACACGAAGCCCCGGGCGCGGGCCACAGCCTTGAGCTCCGCGGGGAAGCCGGCGAAGTCGGACAGCGTGCGGGCCCGCCCGTCGGCCAGGGTCGGCCGCCACCAGCGCTCGTCCGCCACCAGCTGGGCGGCCGGCGACGCCTCGTCCACGCCCACCACCGGGCGGCCGTCCACGGTGCCCACCACGGCAGCCGCGCCCACGTAGTCGGGCACGATGCGGGCGCAGGCGGCCAGCACGTCGGGCAGGGGCGCCTCGGCCACCAGCAGGTCGACGACGTGGCTGACGTTGTCGAGCACCCCGCCGGTGGGCCGCGAGATGATCAGGAGGCCGTTCACGATCGGGTCGCTCAGCAGGTTCTGGACCATCGCCTCCATGGCGATCCAGGTGCCGTCGCGGCGCCGCTTGCGGTAACGCAATGGCTCGATCACCGGCGGGTCGCTTCCACCCTCGCGGGCCGCCGCCCGGAGCTGGGCCAGCCCCTGCAGCAGCTTGGGGATGTCGTCCGGGTGGACCCGTTCCATGGACTCCCGGCCCATGCGGCCGTCGGGGTCGGTGTCGATGACCCAGTCGGCCGACCCGCTGATCCAGCGGGTGGTGAGGTCGGGATCGATCAGCGAGATGACGGCGGAGGGGGCCCGATCGAGCGCGCGGAGCAGCCTGACGGCCACGTCAACCGGTATCGAGCCCGCCGCGGGCTCGTCCGACAGCGCCGTCATGCTCCTTTACCCATGATCATCCCGTCCCCCTAGCGATCGACCGGCCGCAACCGGTCGTTCAGTCACAGCGTACGCCGTCGAGCGCGTGCGGTGCCCGCGTATCGGCACGCTCTGTGCGCCGACGGTCTGCGAGCGTGGTCAGCCGACCCCGACAAGGTCGACGACGAACACCAGCGTCTCGTCGGGACCGATCACCCCGCCGGCCCCCCGGGAACCGTAGGCGAGCTGCGGCGGGAGGGTGAGGCGGCGCTGGCCCCCGACCCGCATGCCCTGCACGCCCCGGTCCCAGCCCTCGATCACCTGGCCGGCACCGAGCCGGAAGCTGAACGTGTCGCCGCGGTCCCACGAGGCGTCGAACTGGCGCCCGTTCGACCACGCCACGCCCACGTAGTGGACCTCGACATCACGGCCCGCGGTCGCCTCCTCTCCCACCCCGACCACGAGGTCGTCGATGACGATGTCGGCGGGCGGCTGGGCGTCTGGGACGGTGACTTCGGGCTTGGCCATGGAGCCCACGGTAACGGTGCAGGCCGACCGGCGTCGGCTTGACATCTCGGCAAGGATGGGCCGGACGCGTAGCAGGAGGCAGCAGTGAGCGACTTCAGCGCGGAGGAGCGGAACGGGCCCAACGGTCCGAGCCCCTACCCCGCCCGCACCGACGAGGGCCTGCGCCCGGCGGTGACCGCGACGCCCGGAGTGGCCGAGCGGCCGGCGGCCGTGCCGCCCCGGCCCGCCACCCCGCCGACCCAGGCGCCCGCCGCCGCGGCGACGCCCCGGCCGCGTGAGCTCAAGGGCCGCATCCACATCGCCGACGAGGTGGTCGAGAAGGTCGCGGGGCTGGCCGCCATGGAGGTCGAGGGCGTGGTCGACCTGGGCGGCGACTTCGCCCGGGCCCTGGAGAGCGTCCGCGAGCGTATCGGCATCGGCAACAAGCGGGGCGACCAGGGCATCAAGGCCGACGTGCAGGGCCACCAGGTGGCCATCTCGGTGACGATCATGGTCGAGTTCGGCCACGTAGTCCTCGAGGTCGCCCGCCAGGTCCAGGCCAACGTGGCCCTCCAGACGCAGCGCATGCTGGGGCTGACCGTGGTCGAGGTGAACGTGACGGTGGACGACGTGCGCACGCCCAAGCCGCCGCGCCGCGAGCAGGAAGAGGCGGAGAGCCTCGCCTGATCCTCACAGGGGCAGCCGGTTGATGGCGTGGACGCCGGTCCCCCACAGGTACTGCACGGCATAGGCGCGCCACGGGCGCCAGGGTTCCGCCCGCTTCACCAGCGCGGCCGGCGTGGCCGGCAGCCCCGCGGCCCGCGCCGCGAGCCGCACGCCGAGGTCGGTGGGAGCGAACGCGTCCGGGTCCCCCAGCGCGCGCATGGCGATCAGCGACCGGGTCCAGGGCCCGATGCCGGGCAGGCCCGCCAGCGTGCCCAGCGCCTCCGTCCCGTCGGCCAGGGTGCGGGCGAGGGTGAGCACCGCGGTCCGCCGGCTGGCCGGCATGGCCAGCACGGCCGGGTCCACCGCGGCGATGGCCGCCGGGGTGGGGAACAGCCGCGTCAGCCCACCCTCGGGGTCGTCGACCGGCTCACCGGCGGCCACGGCCAGGCGGGCCGCGAGCGTGCCTGCCGCGGTCACGCTCACCTGCTGGCCCAGCACGACCCGCAGCGCCATTTCCGCCCGGTCGACGGTGCGGGGGACCCGGCGGCCGGGAGCCGCGGCCACCAGCGGCGCCAGGACCGGGTCCGCAGCCAGCACCGCGCCGATCACCTCGGGGTCCGCGTCGAGGTCCAGCAACCAGCGGCAGGCTGCCACCGCCACCGGGACGTCGGCCTCGTCCGCCACATGGAGGCGGCATGTCACGTGATCGGCGTACGGGTCTTCGTGCGGAGTGAGCGCGACGATCCCCGGCCCCGACGGCAGGCGCAGCGTGCGCCGGAAGGCGCCGTCGCGCCACTCCTCCACTCCCGGCACGGCCGTCGCCACCAGGTGGCCGAACAGGCTGTGGGGCCACAGTGGCGGGCGGTAGTCCAGACGAAGCTCGCGCAGCACGCTTCGAGGCTAGCGTTGACATGTGACCAAATGGTCACCTATCTTCGCCGGGGTGAGCGACGACGACCGTGTGTTCAAGGCGCTCGCCGATCCGACCCGCCGGCTGCTGCTGGACCGGCTGTTCGCCCGCGACGGCCGCAGCCTCACCGAGCTCGAGTCGGACCTGGAGATGACGCGCTTCGGCGTCATGAAGCACTTGCGGGTGCTCGAGGACGCCGGGCTGGTGGTCACGCGGCGGTCAGGCCGGGAGAAGCTGCACTTCCTCAACCCGGTGCCCATCCGCCTCATCCACGACCGGTGGATCGACAAGTACACGGAGCGCCAGGTGACGGCGCTCACCGACCTCAAGCGACAACTGGAGGCAGAGGCATGACCAGCACCGAGACCGAGACCGGCACCGACACCCTCACGACGGTCCAGGTGTACCGGGTCTACATCCGGGCCACGCCCGAGCGGGTGTGGGAGGCCATCACCAGCTCGGAGTGGACCGAGCGCTACGGCTACGGCGGCACCGTCGAGTACGACCTGCGGCCTGGCGGCGAGTTCCGCTCCAAGGCCAGCGCCGCCCTCAAGCAGTTCGGCGCCCCCGACGTGATCGTGGACGGCGAGGTGCTGGAGGCCGACCCGCCCCGCAAGCTGGTGCAGACCTGGCGCCTCCTCATGGACCCCGAGGTGGTGGCCGAGGGCTTCACCCGCCTCACCTACGAGATCGAGCCCAGCCCGGGCGGCCTCACCCGACTGACCGTCAGCCACGACCTCACCAACGCCCCCAAGCTCGCTCTGCTCACCGGCGGCCTCACCGAGGGCGAGGGCGGCGCCGGCGGTTGGCCGTGGATCCTCAGCGGGCTCAAGACGCTGCTGGAGACAGGCGAGGCCATGGTCGTAGGGGACGCCTGAAGCGGCGGGGCGTCCCCACGAGGGGCGGCGGCAGAGGCCTGCACCCCACGGGCCTCCGCCGCCAGCCCCATGCCTGCCCGATCCCAGCCCCCCGCAAACGGCCCGACATCCGCCCGGCCAACAGACCCGCTCGCCATGCCCATTCGCCCCCGAGCCGACCACACCCCGCGGCTCCCACACCACCGACAGAACCCTTGCCTCATTCCCCCAGCCACCCCGACCCCCGCAGCGCCCGCACCACTGAGAGCATCTCCTTGCGTGGCCACTTCACCCCCCGACCGCCCCATCCCGCGGCTCCCGCACCCGCAGAAGCCATGAGAAAGTCCAGCGAAAGCGCTCCCATACCCTTCGCGCTGATGACACAATCGCCTCTCGGCCCCCTGGGCCCGTCCCACTACCCCCGGGGCTCACGGGCCGCCAACAGCAAACGCCCTAGCCTCCGCCGGCCGCCGAGGCGCGCTGGCGATGACTTTTTCGACCGCCTGACGTCAAACAGCCACCGCCGCAGTACCTGTCCCCCAAACCCCAGGAGCTAACACCCGTGTTCTCCCGACTGGGCACCTGGTGCCACGATCACCGCAGGCTCGTGCTCGGGCTGTGGGTCGCCGTCGTCGTCCTCGGCTTCGCTGTATCCGGCGCCGTCGGCAGCGCCTTCCGCGACGAGTTCAACCTCCCCGATGTCGAGTCCCGTGAGGGCTTCGACATCCTCGACGACCACTTCGGCGGGCAGGGCACCGGCGCAGTGGGCACGATCGTCTTCATCGCCGACCAGGGCGTCGACGATCCCCAGGTCCAAGCGGGCATGGAGGACCTGTTCGCCCACGTGGCCGAGATCGACGGCGTCACCTCGGTCGAGAGCCCCTACGCCGAGGGCAACGAGCGCCTGATCTCGTCCCGGGGCGACGGCGAGGGCCGCATCGCCTACGCCAACGTCGAGATGCCCGAAGACATCGACTTCACCAAGGCCGGCGAGATCCGCGACGAGATCCGGGACGAGGTGCCCGAGATCGACGGGCTCCGAGTCGAGCTGGGCGGCTTCATCTTCGCCGAGTTCGAGCAACCCTCCTCCGAGCTGCTGGGCCTCGCCTTCGCCATCATCATCCTGATCGTGGCGTTCGGCTCGGTGCTGGCCATGGGCCTGCCGGTCGGCGTGGCGCTGTTCGGCATCGGGCTGGGGACCGCGATCATCACCGTCCTCAGCAACGTGCTGACCATCCCCGACTTCGCCACCTTCCTGGGCATCATGATCGGTCTGGGCGTCGGCATCGACTATGCGCTGCTGATCGTCACCCGCTACCGGGAGCAGCTGCACGCCGGCCACACGGTGCGCGAGTCCATCGGCATCGCGCTCGACACCGCCGGCCGGTCCGTGCTGTTCGCCGGCACCACCGTGGTGATCTCGCTGCTGGGCATGCTGCTGATGGGCGTCACCTTCGTCCAGGGACTGGCCGTCGGCGCCGCCTCGGTGGTCGCCATCACGGTCGCCGCCTCCCTGACCCTGCTGCCCGCCTTCCTCGGCTTCGCCGGCGAGCGGATCGAGCGCACCCGGTGGCGGGGCCTCATCGCCGCCGGCCTGGTGGCGGTGGCACTGGTGGGCATGGGCCTCGACTTCGCGCCGCTCATGATCGGCCTGCCGCTGGCCCTGGTGGTGATCGTCGCCGGGTTCTTCTGGAAGCCGCTCAAGCAGGAGGTGCGCCTCCGGCCGCCCAAGCCCCGCGACCAGACCACGGCCTACCGCTGGAGCCGGATCATCCAGCGCCGGCCCTGGGCCTCCGCCCTCGTCGGCGTGCTGGCCCTGGTGCTGCTGGCCCTGCCGACGCTGAGCCTGCGCCTCGGCTTCTCCGACGAGTCCAACTACGCCGAGGAGACCTCCACCAAGCAGGCCTACAACCTGCTGGTCGACGGGTTCGGTCCCGGGTTCAACGGCCCGCTGCTGCTGACAGCCGTGCTGCCCGAGGGCACCGACCCGGGTGACCTCGACGCCATCCAGGAGGCGGTGGCCGACGATCCCGGCGTCGAGTCGGTGTCCGACCCCCGTCCCAACGACCCCGAGAACCCCACCGCGGTCATGTGGCAGCTGATGCCCACCAGCGGCCCGCAGGACGAGGCCACCACCGACCTGGTGAGCCGGCTGCGCGACACCGTGCTGCCCCCGGCCGAGCAGGCAGCGGGCGTCGAGGTCATGGTGACCGGCAACGTGGCGGTCAACGTCGACTTCTCGCACTTCCTCACGTCGCGGCTGCCGTACTTCTTCGCGGCCGTGCTGACGCTGTCGTTCCTGCTGCTGATGGTGGTGTTCCGCTCGCTGCTGGTCCCGGTCAAGGCGGTGATCATGAACATGCTGTCCATCGCCGCGGCGTACGGCATCGTGGTCGCCCTGTTCCAGTGGGGCTGGCTGTCCGACATCACCGACGTGCAGCCGGCGCCCATCGAGCCGTGGATCCCCATGATGCTGTTCGCCATCGTGTTCGGCTTGTCGATGGACTACGAGGTGTTCCTGCTCTCCCGGGTGCGGGAGGAATGGAAGCGCACGGGCGACAGCCGCACCTCGGTGGCCGACGGCCTGGCCGCCACGGCGAAGGTCATCACCGCGGCCGCCGCCATCATGGTGCTGGTCTTCGGCACCTTCATCCTGGAGCCGGAGCGCACGGTCAAGCTCATGGGTGTGGGCCTGGCCTCGGCCATCCTGCTGGACGCCACCATCGTCCGCATGCTGCTCGTGCCGGCCACGATGGAGCTGCTGGGCGACCGCAACTGGTGGCTCCCCCGCTGGCTGGACCGCATCCTGCCCAACCTCGACGTCGAGGGCCATGCCGAGCCGCTCCCCGAGCTCCCGCCTGAGCCCACGCCGGCCGACGAGC
>DASRJN010000221.1:0-4095 GCA_035649455.1 Acidimicrobiales bacterium | reverse complement strand
CCTGGCGGTGCTCGCCTACCTGCAAAGGGATCCGCCCCCGTGACCTACCAGCACCCTCTCGCCTACCTGCTGGCGGTGGAAGGAATGGCGCTGATGCGGGCCTTCGGCGGCGAGCACGGCCGCGACTTCACGCGGGCGAGGCTCGCCGCCGCGCTCGCCGAGTTCGTCCGGGTCCTGCGACCGGGAGGGCACCTGGTCATCTCCGACTCCCGGGGCCAGTTCGGCCCGATCCCCGTCCGAACACGCGACGGCGGGCCCGGGCTGCTTCCCCACTGGAACCATCTCCCGAGCGACTACCTCGTGGCCGCCCTGCCGCTGGGGCTTCAGGTCCGTCGCTGCGTCGAGCCCCGCCGGCCGGCACCGCTCGTCGACCCGAACATCACGCCCGCCCGGGAGAACGTGGCGGCGCGGGACTTCCCGAGCGCCTGGGACCTCCACACGTTCTGCCCGGCGGCCACCAACGCCGCCTACGAAGACACCCCGGCCGCCATCATCTGGCACTTCCGGCTGGGCGATACGGCAGCCAGCAGGCGATGACGTGGACCTGACCTTGTTCCACATGAGCACGCTGGCGGTGGTGGTGTTGCTGGTCCTGCTGGTCGGCGGGGCCGCGGCGGTGGGCACGGTCGCCGGACGGTGGCTCCGCGAGCGGCCGGAGACGGTGCATCAGCCGGTAGGGGTAGTGCAGGGGGCGTTGCTCGGGCTCATCGGCCTCGTGCTCGCCTTCGGGCTGACGATGGCCGTCGGCCGGTACGACAACCGCCGCGCCATCGTCGTGCAGGAGGCCAACGCCATCGGCACGACCTACCTGCGAGCCCAGCTGCTTGCGGAGCCGAACCGCTCGGCGTCGCTCGAACTGCTCCGGCAGTACACCGACTCGGCGGTCGATCTGGCCGATCACGTGCCCGACAGCCGGCGGTTCGACGAGGACGTGCGGCAGATGGGCGACATCCAGCGAGCGCTGTGGGGCGAGGCGGGCGACGCGGTCCGGGCCGATCCGACGGGTACGGCACCTCGCCTGTACGTCGAGTCGCTCAACGAGATGATCGACTCGCACACCGACCGGGTCACGTCCTTGCGCAATCGCGTCCCGAGCACTGTGGTGATCCTCCAGGTGCTGGGCAGCGCGATCGCCATCGGCGTGCTGGCGCTCTACCTGGCGCTGCTCGGGCGAGGGCTGGCGACGTCGCTGGTGGCTGCATCGGTCGTGATCCTGATCCTGTTCATCTCCCTCGACCTCGACCGACCCCACCGCGGCCTCATCACCGTGCCCGACCAGCCGCTCGTCACGGCCCGGGCGGACATGGACGAGCCCGCGGCGGCCGCGCCGTGAACCGGGGTCAGCCCCAACACAGGCAGAACGGGTGCCCCGCGGGGTCCGCGTAGACCTGGAATCCCTCGGCCGACCCGAGGTCGTCCGCCGGCTTGAGGAGGCGGGCGCCCAGCGCCATCGCCTCGTCATGGGCCGACCTGATGTCCTCGACGTACAGGTCGAGATGGATCTGCTGGGGCGTGCCGTCGGGCCACTTCGGCGGGACGTGGTCGGGTGCGAGCTGGACGGCCAGCCGGTACTCGCCATCTACCAGGATGGTGTGCCAGTCGTCGTCGGCCACCACCGCGCCGCCCAGCACCCCGGCCCAGAACGTACTCACGGCGGTCAGGTCGGGCGCATCGAGGACGACGACCTGTCGAGTGATCCTCATGGCCGCGATCATGCCGCCCGTCGCCGCTCAGGCGGCGTCGCGACCCTCGGCCCGCTGGATGACCTGGGCGGTGGCGGTGGAGATGGCCGCGAGCTCGCCGTCGCCGTTGGTCAGCGAGGCTTCGAGGAACACCGTGTCGCCGACCCGGTGGATGCTCATCCGGGATGCCTACGACGCACGGCTCGCGACGTGGGAGGCCTGGGAGCGCGTGTCCAAGGCGGCGCAGGGCCGATGAAACCGAGACGGCCGGTGCGAAATGGGTCACATCGGGAAACCTCCCGCCTGGTCGCGGTGTTGGAGATCTCATAGCGAATCAGGTCCAGAGAGGCGGAATCATGAGTGACTCGATCTATCGCCTGCGGCCCCAGACGTGGCCGTTCACCAGCCAGCGCCACACCCGGCGCCGGTCCCGGCGAACCAGGAACCCGGAGCGGGCGCTGAGATGACGCGGCGCCGCCAACCCCGACCCAAGGTCGCCTACTACCGCGGCAGGCCCGCGGCGACGTGGCAGGCCGCGCTGGCCCGTCGCCGCCAGGCGGGTGGCGAATAGTCCGGCGGCGCCGGCCTGGCATGAGTCATGATCGCCGCGGGGAGGTGAGCTCATGACCATCGAGGCGGCCCAGGCCGTGGTGCTGATCGTCGCCACCATCGCGATGGGGCTCATGGCCGGAGTGTTCGGGCTGTACTCGAACACCATCATGCGGGGCCTCGGCGCCACGGACGACCGCACGTTCGTCGGGGCCTTCCAGGCCATCGACCGGGCCATCCTGAATCCGCTGTTCATGCTCGCGTTCCTCGGGGCGCTGGTGGCCACCGGGGTGACTGCCTTGCTCTACGTCGCGGACGACGGCGGTCCCGTGCTGGCTTGGGTCGTGGTCGCGTTCGTGCTCTATCTGGCCGTGTTCGTGATCACCATCGCCATCAACGTGCCGCTCAACGATGCGCTCAAGGCGGCGGGTGACCCGGACCAGATCGCCGACCTGGCTGCGGCGCGGCGTGATTTCAACGAGTCGCGCTGGCTCGCCTGGAACCACGTGCGCACGCTCGCCACCCTCGTCGCCTTCGGCTGCCTGGCCTGGGGGCTCGTCCTGCACGGCCGGGAGACGGCCTCGACCGACACGGCGGCTCCGCGGGCGCTCGTGGCGGACACCGAGCTAGCCGCTCCGGCGGCGGCCGGGCGCTGAGGCTGCCGTCGCCTCACGGACCAACTCCCGTGCGAGCGACACGGCGGTGGCGCCCACCGCACGGTCCCCGAGCATGGAGCCGTTCACATACAGCCCGTCGATGACCAGCAGCAGCCGGTCGCCGAGGGCCACGGGGTCGCGGGCGCCGGCACGGCGGGCCAGGCGGCGCAGGCGGGTGCGCAGGGCGCGGACGTGGCGGACGGCCACCTGGTGGGCCGGGTGGTCCGGGTCCGGGAAGTGGGCGTGGGTCGTGCGGAACGGGCAGCCGGCGTAGTCGGGCGCGGCCACCTGGTCGGCGACCGCCTGCACGAGCGCCACGAGCTGCGCCGCCGGGTCGCCCGCGTGCGGTCGGAGGGCGGCGTCGATGATCTCGGACCACTCCGCCTGGGCGTGTTCGAGATAGGCGACCACCAGGGCGTCCTTGCTGGCGAACTCGCGGTAGAGCAGGGACTTGCCGCAGCCGCACTCGTCGATGATCTGCTGCAGGCCGACGGCGCGGACTCCCTGCTCCTGGAACAGGCGGGTGGCGGTGTCGAGAATGCGGTCCCGGGTGCCGGGCGCCGGTGAGCGGGCCATCGGATCTCCTGAACCCACGGTACCGGACCGAACGGTCCGTCTCCGGATCCCGACCGATTGACGGCCGGCGCCGGCGTCGTTATAACGGACCAACCAGTCCCGGACCGGTCGGTCCGGAATACCGGCCGATGCCGAGGAGGCCGCCATGTCCGCCACGATGCGGGCCGTCGTCCACGACCCCGATGCCCCCCACGGCCTGCGGATCGCCGAGGTCCCGGCCGCCCGGCCCGAGCCCGGCCAAGTCCTCGTCTCGGTGCAGGCGGTCTCGTTGAACTTCGCCGACATCGCGTTCCTCGCCGAAGGGGGCGTGCCCGGCGCCATCCCGGGGTTCGACGCCGCCGGCGTCGTGGTGGCCGGCGCGGCCGACGGCTCCGGTCCGCCGCCGGGCGCCCGGGTCGTGACGTTCGGCTGGTCGGGCGGCTGGGCCCAGCAGCGGGCGGTCGACACCGGTGAGCTGGCGGTGGTGCCCGATCACCTCGATCTCGGGGCGGCGGCCGCCATCCCGGTCGCCGGCGTCACCGCGCGGCGGGCGCTGCGGCTGCTCGGGCCCCTGGCGGGTCGTCGGATCCTCGTCACCGGGGCGTCCGGCGGCGTCGGCGGTTACGCGGTGCAGTTGGCAGCGCTCGAAGGCG
>DASRJN010000220.1:0-4152 GCA_035649455.1 Acidimicrobiales bacterium | reverse complement strand
TCGTCGCCGAAGCCGACCCGGGACGATCCCCAGCCGTGGGCGGTGATGGCCACCCAGACCTTGTCGCCGGCGCCGGCCAGGGCGGCCTCGGGGTCGAGGCCCAGGGCCTCGACTGCCCGGGCCCGGGCCGAGGTCACGACGATGTCGGCCCGGTCGACCAGCGAGGCGAGCGCCCGCCGGCCGCCGGCCGTGCCGAGGTCGAGGGCCACGCTGAGCTTGCCGCCGTTGAGCAGGTCGTAGAACGCCGGGTCGCCGCGCCGGGCGCCGTCGGGCCGGCGGACGTCCTCCACCTTGACCACCGTGGCACCCACTCGCAGCAGGCACGACGTCGCCAGCGGCCCGGCCCACAGGGCGGACAGGTCCACGACGTAGGGCGGCCGGCGGTGGTCCGGCGCCGCCTCGGCGATCCGGGGGAGCGGTGGCGCGGCCACCGGCTCGGCGACGACACCGCAAGGCATCCCCAGCATCTCGGCCCGAGCCGCCACCTCCGCGGCCGGGCGAGCCGCCACCAGCCGGGCCGCCCGCTCCCACGGGGCAGCGTCGCCGGTGCCGTCCGGCTCGCCGTCGAAGCCGGCATCGAGCAGGGCGGGCAGCGACGCCACGTCGTCGGCGCGGCTCAGGCTGAGCGCCAGCCAGCCGTCCGCCGCCTGCAGCAGCCGTGAGCCGCGGCCGCACGAGGCACGCCCGCCCCGGGCCAGCCCGGCCGACGCGGCGCGCTCGGCCAGCACGCAGGCGTCCAGGCCGAACGGGGCCAGGGCGGCGTCGACCGTCGTGGCCGCCGAGGTAGCGGGCGCCAGGGGTGGACCGGCCGGGTCCCCGGTCAGGTCCATGGCGCCACACGCCGCCCATCGCCGCGTCGGGGTCACCGGGCCGAGCGTAGGGTCTGGCCCGGTGGACCTCCACGACCTGGGTGCCCTCACCGGCGAGTCGGCCGAGCTGATGATCGCCGCCACCTCCGTGCTGGAGCAGCCCGAGCCGTTGGTGGTGCGGCTGGACGATCCCTACCGGCTCGACCCCTCGGCGCTGGCGGTCCTGCGGCGGGCACCCACCGTTGTCGTGCTGGTCGGCGAGCCCGGCCGCGTGCCGCCCGAGCTGCTCGACGCCGTCGACGTGGCGCTCACGGGGGAGCCCGATCCGCCCGCGCCGTGGCACGACGCCCCGGTCGAGCCGCTCGCCGACCGGGTCGCCGAACAGCCGCTGGCCGCCGTGGCGCTGGCGTCGCTGTTGCGGGTGACCGAGGACCTGCCCGTGTGGGACGCGGTGGCCGCCGAGGCGGCGACGTACGGCATGCTGCTCGGCGGCGGCGCCTACCGCCGCTGGCTGGCGGAGCGGCCGGCTCCGCCCGAACGCGGGCCCGGCGACGACCGGCCTCCGGTGTCCGCCACCTACCGGCGCGACTGGCTCACCCTGACTCTCGACCGCCCCGAGGTCCACAACGCGCTGAACACGGCGATGCGGGACGACCTGGTCGGCTACCTCGATGCCGCGGCCACGGTCTCGTGGTTCCAGGAGATCGACCTCCGGGGCCGGGGCCCCTCGTTCTGCTCCGGGGGCGACCTCGGCGAGTTCGGCACGGTCGCCGACGGCGCCACCAGCTACGCGGTCCGGCTGACCCGGCATCCGGGCCTGGCTGTGCACCGGGTGGCGGACCGCACCCGGGCCCTCATCCACGGCCACTGCGTCGGCGCCGGCATCGAGATCGCGGCCTTCGCCCAGCGGGTGGTGGCCGCCCCCCGCACGAGCATCCGGTTGCCCGAGGTGGGCATGGGCCTCGTCCCCGGCGCCGGCGGCACGGTCTCGCTGCCCCGCCGCATCGGCCGCCACCGCACTGCCTGGCTGGCCCTGTCGGGCGAGACGATCGACGCGCGCACCGCCCTGCGCTGGGGCCTGGCCGACGAGGTGCGGCCCAAGTCGGAGTGGTGACCGCCGGTTAGCGCAGAGGTCCGACCAGCTGGGCCGCCTCGGTGACGATCACCACCTCCTTGGACTCCTCCCGCTGCGCCACCCGGGCGGGGACGATCGGGGCGCTGGCGTCGACGTCGGCGATGCGGGTCTCGATGTCCTTGAGCGTGACCGCGAGGCTGTCCTCGGAGCCGATCGGCGGCAGCTTGCCCACATCGGGCGACAGCCGCTCGAACATCCGCAGCAGCACCTTGTAGCTGCTCGCCGCCAGCCGGTGGGCCTCGGCCCGGGCCGTGAGGTTGAGGTTGGACTGCAGGTGGGACGTGATCGCCGCGCCCAGGCCGACCACGAGGCCGATGATCGCCAGGGCGTCGCTGGCCGAAACCCCCTGGCCCGCGGCGAAGGCGGACGTGCCCGCCACCGCAGCGAGGATGGTGGTCGGCACGGCCAGCCAGTAGCTGCCCCGCTGCAGTCGCCGGGCCGAGGCCTCGTGGATGGCGCGGCGGCGCGCCACGTGCAGCTGCCAGCCCCGCAACAGCTCGGCCGTCTCCACCGGGTCGAACAGCCGCACCTTGCCGACCTGCTCCACGCCCGCGTTGGTCATGTCCACCCCCTGTGCCGTGACGCCCGTAGTCTCGCCCACGCCCGTCGCCGGTACGGTGCGGCCGTGCGCCTGGGTGTCCTGATCCTGCCGGACGACCCGTGGCCGGTGGCGGCGTCCAAGTGGCAGCGGGCCGAGCGGCTGGGCTTCGATCACGCCTGGACCTACGACCACCTGGCCTGGCGCTCGCTGCGCGACTCGCCCTGGTACGGCGCGGTGCCGACGCTGGCGGCCGCGGCCGCGGTGACCAGCACGATCCGGTTGGGCACTCTGGTGGCGTCGCCGGAGGTGCGTCACCCGGTCCCGTTCGCCCGCGAGCTGGTCACCCTGGACGAGATCGCCGGCGGGCGGTTCACGCTGGGCCTCGGCGCCGGGTCGGGTGGCTGGGACGCCACCGTGATGGGCCAGCCACCGTGGACCCCGGACGAGCGCGCTGATCGCTTCGCCGAGTTCGTCGACCTGCTGGACCAGCTGCTGTGCCACCCGGAGACGAACTATCGCGGCCGCTACTGGGAGGCCCACGAGGCCCGGACCGCCCCGGGCTGTGTGCAGCAGCCCCGCATCCCCTTCGGCATCGCCGCCACCCGTCCCCGATCGATGCGCGTGGCCGCGAGGCACGGATCCCTATGGGTCTCCAGCGGACCGCGCACCCACGACGGCCCGCCGCTGCCCGCGGCCGAGGGCGCCGCCGCCATCGCCCGCCAGCTGGCCCGCCTCGACGCCGCGTGCGAGGCCGAGGGGCGCGACCCGGCCACGCTCGACCGGTTGGTGCTGACCGGTCCCGTTCTCGACGGCGGCCTCCGGTCCTTGGAGGCGTTCCGCGAGGTCCGGGACGCCTACGCCGCCCTGGGCGTCACCGACCTGGTGGTCCACTGGCCTCGGCCCGGCCCGCCGTATGAGGGCGACGAGGCGATCCTCGCCGTGATCGCCGCCGATCAGGCGCCGGGCGGGGCGTCGAACCGGTCCATCGACGGCAGCCAGTAGCACAGCTCCAGCAGGCGCAGGTCGGCCCACACGGACAGGCGCCGGCCGCCGAGCAACGCGGCCCCGGCTGCAGCCAGGAGCAACGGAGTGGCACACGCGGCCAGCAGCGGCTCCGGCCCGGTGATCACCTCGACCAGCGCCACGGCTGCTCCGAGCAGCAGGGCGGGCGCGCTGCCGCGCAGCATCAGCCCGGTCGCCTGCAGGCGGGACACTTCGACGGTCGCTTCGGGCAGGGCGTGCTCGACCGCAGCCCGCAGCACCCCGGCGTCGGCGGCGAGATAGCCGCGGCCGGCGGCGTCGGGGGCGCGGGCGACGAACTTCCGCCGGGCCTCGTCCTGGCTGTGGAGGCGGCGGGGGACGGCGCGAGCCAGCGTCCGGCCGAGCCCGAAGGTGAGGTGTCCGAGCAGGTAGCTGGCCACCGCCGCGACCACGAGGACCGCGAGACCGTTCGCATCGACGCCGTTGCGCGATAGCCACCCCGCCCGCGCCGCCACATAGTAGAGGAGCGTGCCGTACAACGATCCTGGGATGGCGTAGGCGAACAGGTCGTACACGCCCAGGGTGAAGCTCACGGCGGGGTTTCCTAGCAAACTCGTGGACCAGGCGGGCTGCGGCCCGGGCGGAGGCCGCCATGACAGCGGACCAACGGAGTTGGTTGCGGGCCG
>DASRJN010000219.1:0-12753 GCA_035649455.1 Acidimicrobiales bacterium | reverse complement strand
GGAGCACCGCGGCGTCCGAGGCGGGGGCGCCGAAGGCGGTGGCGCCGATGACGGGGGCGCTGCCCTCACCGATGGTGAGGCTGAGCTGGCCCCGCCCTAGGGCCGACGGCGTCCACGCCGAGGACGTGAAGGCAAGGGCCGGCGGCGCCGGCGGCGGAGGTGGTGGCGGCGGTGGCGGCGGTGGCGGTGGGGTGGGGTCCGATGGCGTGGGTGGGGCCGGCGGCGCCGGGGTCGCCGGTGTCGACGGCGTGGACGGCCGGATCGACGTGATCGCCGGCGACCGGGGACGCGTGCTGAATCGGCTGCGGTTGGGGAGGATCAGGCGGGTCGGGTCGTAGCCGAAGTCGGTGAACCCCTCCGCGCCGAACAGCCCGGGCGGGCCGTCCGACGGGTCGTCCCCGAAGCCGGACCCCAGCTCGTCGGACTCGCCGGGGACCGTCGCACCGAGCCCATCGCCACCGACATCACCCCCGTCGCTGCTGTCGGTATCGCCGAGGTCGCCGCTGCCCGACCCGCGGTCGCCGCGCCGGCTGATGTCGGCGGCCTCGGTGGCCGAGTCGACGCGGCCGTCCTGCCGTACCACCACCGTGCCGATGCTGGCCAGGCCCACCACCACGGCGGCGATGGCAGCCGCACTGCCGATCGTGGGCGCCAGGTGCTTGACCTTGCCGGCGAACCCCTTGGCCGCCGTCGAACCGGAGCCCTTGCCGGCCGCCGCCGCGCCCCCCGCGGCCGCGGCCACCGCGGCCCCGCCGCCGACCGAGTAGCCGGCCAGCAGGAACAGCGGCACCACCGAGCGCACCAGCATGCGGTTGACGTCGTTGAGCTCGACCACCAGGCCACGGCACGACTCGCAGTGCTCGAGGTGGAGCTCGACCGCCGCGTGGTCCCGCTTGGACAGCCCGTCGCGCACGTAGGCGCCGAGCTGGGACCGGTACGGCTCATGGTCGGGCATCGGCGACGCCAGCAGGTGGGCCTGCAGGTAGGCCTGGCGCAGCTTCTCGCGGGCGCGGTAGGCCATGGCCGCGGCAGCGTTGGCCGACACGCCCAGCACCCCGGCCAGCTCCCGCGGCTGGCGTCCCTCGACCGCGGTGTGCCACAGCACCGCCTGCCACCGCTCGGGCAGCGACTCGAACGCCCGGGTGATCAGCTCGCGGTCGGCGTGGTCGAGCTCGGGGGTGTCGGCCTCGTCGCCCACCGGCTCGGGGACCTCGTCGATCGACTGGTCCGCGGGGCGCTCGCCCTGCTCGGCCGCCAGCCGCCGCAGGGTCACGAACAGGTAGGCACGGAACGACTCGGTGGGACCGGCGCCCCGCCGCAGGGCTCCCAGCACCCGCTCGAAGGCGCCGTTGACCAGGTCCTCAGGATCGCCGACCCGGCGGTAGGTGGACGCCAGGCGCCGGGCGGCCTCGTGGTGGCGGACGTACAGCTCGGTGAACGCCGCTTCGTCGCCGTCGCGTGCCTGGTCGAGCAGCTCGGCGTCGGAGAGAGCAGTGAGCGTCATGGCGTCGGCAACCTGCACGCCAGTCTGTCGCACCCGGAAGCCGACCACCAGAGTGCGTCCACCCACGCTCCGTGAGCTTCGAGAAAACCTCTCGGAACGCCGTCATAGCCCGACGCCGGTCCCCTCTCTACGGGCATGACGGAGACACGGCCCGGTTCCGAGCCGACCTCCCACGGTCTGGACGGAGCACGTCGGCTCCTGGCCGCTGTCGACCGGTCGGTGCCGCCTCGCCGACCGGGCGGCGGCGACCTCCTCTCCCGCTGGTATGTGAGCGCGGGCAGCGCGCTCCCGTTCGAGGAGTGGGCTGATCCGGCGACCCGCCACCTGGCGGAGGCCTTCGTCCCAGGGGCCGACCTCGTCGCGGTCGAGGAGGCCGTCGTCGCGTTCGCCCAGGCCCGAGCGGGTGCCGAGCACCCGGCCGAAGCGCTGGTCGGCGACCTCGTGGCGCTGGTCCGGCTGGCGTGGCCGTCCTCGGGCCAGGAGTGGAGCGACTGGATCGACCCGGCCGGCCTGATGGCTCGGGCGCTCGGTGCCTGGGCAGCGGATCGCGACTCGCGGACGAGCGGCGGGGACTGCATCGACGCGGCGACCGGCCTCGCCACCGCGTCGTTCCTGCGCTTGAGGGTGCGCGAGCTGCACGACCAGTGCCGCGCGCTGGACATCTCGGCCCCGAACGCGTTCGGGGCACTGGTAGTGGATCTGGAGCTGAGCGCGGTCGCGGCGCCGGAGCGTGTCGGGATCAGGGTCGAGACGGGCGGGATCCTGGCCTCACGCTTCCGGGCGGGCGAGACCGTGGCGGCGCTCAGCTCCACACGTCAGGTGGCCGTCATGCCGGCTTACGGCATCGACCGTGCCATCGGTGAGGTGGCAGCCGACCTCGCCGGGCTCTCCTCACCCGACGGGGTCGGCGTCACCGTGCGTCGCGTTGCCTTCGCCTACGACGCCGAAGCCACCTTCGCAGCTTTGGCGGGAATCTCGGTGGGGTCCTAGGGCGGTCGGATCCCACCGACCGGGTGGGTGCGTCGCGCGGCGGGCGCGCGGCGCACTCACCTCCTCACCCGAAGGTCCTGGAGTCGAGCTCCCGGACCCGGGCGGCCAGCGCCGCCAGGATCTTGTGGTTGAGGGTCGGCACCTCGTCGAGCAGGCCCGAGAACTCGCGCGGGCCGAGCACGAGGACCGTGAGCGGCGTGGCCGCGGTGACGGTCGCAGTGCGCGGCCCGTGGTCGAGCAGTGCCAGCTCGCCGACGCAGTCGCCCGGGCCCAGCGTGGCGACGGTGTTCCCGCCGCGGCTGACGGCGGCCTGGCCGTCGACGATGACGAACGCCTCGCGCCCCACGTCCCCCTGGGTCACGAACTCCTTGCCCTGGTCCAGCGTCAGCTCGACCGTGGCTCTCGCGATGTCCCGCAGCTCTTTGGTCGTGCACCCCGAGAAGAGCGGGACCGAGGCGAGATGGTTGAGGTAGTCCTCACGTGCCATGGCGCGGGAGCTTAGAGCCTGCTTCGCGAGCCAGAGCGTGACGTTCATACGTCGGAAACAAGCGCGAAACGGTACGTCTCTACCTTGCCTGGCCGTGGAGGTGGCTCTCGTCCACTGGCCGGCCGAACAAGATCGGCGAGAACAGCTTCGCCGAGCCGGCCAGCCCCGACTGTTGCTGGTCGAGCGCGGTGCCCCGCCGATCCCCACCGACGAGCTCGAGGACTGGATCCGGCTCCCGGCGGACGACCTCGACCTGCGCGTCCGGGTCGAGGCGCTGCGCCGCCGCACCGACGGCGACGCCGGGTCGGTCCCGGTGCTGGACGACGACGGCGTGCTCCGCCTCGGCGACCGCTGGGTGTCGCTCCCGCCGGTCGAGGCCCGGTTGACCGCGGCGCTGCTGGAGCGGTTCGGAGCCGTCGTGTCCCGCGACCTGCTGGCCCGGTCGGGCTGGCCCGGAGGCTCGCCGGGGCGCAACGCCCTCGACGTCCACGTCCTGCGGTTGCGCCGGCGGCTGGCACCGCTGCGCCTGGCCATCCGCACCGTGCGTTCGCGCGGCTACCTGCTGGAACGGGCCGACGGCAGTGGGCAGGTGGCGCCCGACCTGCTCCGGCCCTCGCCCACCGGGCCCGATGTCCGCCGCATGACGGCCGGCTGACCAAGCCGGGCGACTACACCTACCGCACGCGGGGTACTCCCAAGTCGCCGGACGGGAAAGGTCCCCCGGCGGTTTCCGGGGCTGGGGACACGTGTCCTCAAGGGAGGCTCATCATGCGCGGACGCGTATCCGTACCGATTGTGTTGCTGATCTGGGTCATCATCGGCGTGCTCGTGGCGGTCAACAAGGGCTACGCCGACACCATGGACAACGCGTCGCAGGTCGCGACGTTCGCACTGGCGGTGTTCCTGTGGCCCATCCCCGCGCTCGACGGCGCGGTCGCCGTCAGCTTCTGACGGTCGGACCGCCGGGCCGGCTCAGCCGCCGGCCTGGCGGGCGACCGCCTCGGCCGCCGCCCGGATCTCCTCGGCCGAGCGCAGGTACCGCTCCTCGACCGGTGTGTCGTCCACCGGCCAGCCGTCGTCGCCCAGCTGGTACACCAGCGGCTCGCCCGTCGGGATGTTGAGCTCGGTGATGTCCTGGTCGGAGATGTGGCTCAGGTGCTTGACCAGCGCCCGCAGGCTGTTGCCGTGCGCGGCCACCAGGATGACCCGGCCGGGGGCCAGGTCGGGGACGATGCCGTCGTACCAGTACGGCAGCATGCGCTCGACCACGTCGGCCAGGCACTCGGTGTCGGGGACGATCTCGGGCGGCAGCCCCGCGTAGCGCGGGTCGTGGCGCACGTTGCGCGGGTCGTCGCGGGGCATGGGCGGCGGCGGGACGTCATAGGCCCGGCGCCACACCTTGACCTGGTCGAGCCCGAAGCGCTCGGCCGTCTCCGCCTTGTTGAGGCCCTGGAGGTCGCCGTAGTGGCGCTCGTTGAGCCGCCAGTGGCGGCGCACCGGGATCCACGACCGGCCCAGCTCGCGCAGCGCCAGCTCGGCGGTGCGGATGGCGCGGACCTGCACCGAGGTGTGCAGCACGTCGGGCAGCAGCCCCCGCTCGGCCATCAGCCGCCCGGCCTCCACCGCTTGGGCCTCGCCTCTCGCGCTGAGGTCGACGTCGTACCAGCCGGTGAACAGGTTCTCCAGGTTCCACTGGCTCTCGCCGTGGCGGAGCAGGACCAGCGTCCGCGGCATCAGTTCGGGTTGGTGGTAGGCGGCCCGCCCTGGAACTTCCCGACGAACAAGGTCACCGTCGAGCCCTGTGGAACCGAGGTGCCGGACGAGGGGGACGACTGGACGACGATGCCGTCCTGGTTCTCGTTCTGGACCGGCTGGGACTGCACGTTGGCCTCCAGGCCGGCGTTCTGCAGCGCCGTACGGGCGTTCTGCTCGGTCAGCCCCTGGACCTGGGGCACCTGCACCTGCTGGGCGCCCGACGACACGATCAGCGCGATCGGGTCGCCGGCCCGGATCTGGGTGCCGGCCGCCGGGTCGGTGCGGATCACATTGCCGGCCGCGATCTCGTCCGACGCCTCCTGGCGGGACTGGATGTTGGTGAAGCCGGCCCGCTGGAGGTTGCTGCGGGCGGTGTTCTCGCTCTGGTTGGTGACGTCGGTGACCGGGATCAGCCCGGAGCCCGAGGACACGTTGATGGTGACCTGGCTGCCCTTGGCGATCTGCTGGCCGGCCGGCGGGTCCTGGCTGACGACCGTGCCCTCGTCGGCGTCGGCGTCTTCCACCGGCACCGCGTTCACGAGGAAGCCGAGCTCGGTGAGCGCGCGCGAGGCGTCCGTCTGGCTCTGGCCCACCACGTTGGGGACCTCGACCGGCTCGGGCCCGCTGGAGACGGTCAGCGTCACCTTGGAGCCCTTGTCGGCCTTGGTGGTGGCCGGCGGGTCCTGGGTGATCACCTGGTTGGGCGGCTGCTCGGAGGCCTCGGCCGTCGTGATGACCTCGAACTCCAGCTGCTCCAGCTCGGCCTTGGCCTGGTCGACGGGCTTGCCCACCACGTTCGGCACCGTCACCTGCTCGGCCTGGGTGTCGTTGCCGCTGAGGTTGCTGGCCAGCAGGTACAGCAGGCCGGCGAGGAGCAGCAGCAGGAGGATCAGCGCGGCGAGGAACCACTTCGAGCGCTTGGGCTGCTCCTCCTCCGGTTCGTAGGGGTACTCGTCGTACTCCCCGTAGCCGTTGGTCGGGGGGTAGCCCACCGGCCCGGACACCAGCGCGGTCTCCTGGCCGTACTGGGTGGGGGCGATGACGCTGGTGGCCCCGGGATCGAGCGGAGGGGCCAGCACGGGCTCGGCCATGATGCGAGCACCGTCCAGGTAGCGGCGGAGGTCGGCCCGCATGTCCTGGGCGGACGGGTAGCGGTTGGCGGGGTTCTTGGCCAGCGTCTTGAGCGTTATGGCCTCGAGCGTCTCGGGCAGCGACGGGTCGATGCGCCGGGGCGGCGTCGGGTTCTCCTGGACGTGCTTGTAGGCGATGGCCACCGCGCTGTCGCCGGAGAAGGGCGGGCTGCCGGTGATCATCTCGTAGAGGACCACGCCCAGGCTGTAGAGGTCGCTGCGCGGGTCGACCGCGGCGCCGCGCGCCTGCTCGGGCGAGAAGTAGGTGGCCGTGCCCATGACCGAGCCGGTCTTGGTCAGGTTCTGGTCGGACGAGTCGCTGATCGCCCGGGCGATGCCGAAATCGGCCACCTTGACCCCGCCGTCGCGGGTGAGCAGCACGTTGCCGGGCTTCACGTCGCGGTGGACGACGCCGTTGCGGTGGGCGAAGCCCAGCGCGGCCGCGATGTCGGCCGCGATCTCCGCGGCCCGGTCCGGGTGGAGGCGGCCCTCGTCGCGGAGGGTCTCGGCCAGCGTCTGGCCTTCGACGTACTCCATGACGATGAAGTAGGTGCCGTTGGCCTCGCCCCAGTCGAACACGCTGACGATGTTCGGGTGCTGGAGGTTGGCGGCCGCCTGCGCTTCCCGGCGGAAGCGCTCGACGAAGCCCGCGTCGGTGGCGAGCGCGGGGAACAGCACCTTGACCGCCACCGGGCGGTCGAGCAGCTGGTCGCGCGCGAGGTACACCTCGGCCATGCCGCCGCGCCCCAGCCGCCGGTGGAGCTCGTAGCGCCCGTTGAAGATGACTTGGTTCTGCTGCGACATGCGTACCCCAGGTTACGAGATGGGGAAAGGTGGCCCCGACTTCGCCCGCTCCACTCCGATCTGCTCGCTCGTCCTCGCTCTAATTCGATGCCGTGGCCCCGGCTTGGGTCGGCGCGGTGAGGGCCTGCCCCAGCACCGCGGCCCCGATGGGGGCGGCGACCCGGCCACCAGTCTGCTCGCTGACACCCTCCTGGGCCTCGACGATGACGGCCACCGCCACCGACGGCGGCTCGCCCTCGGGACCGGCGAAGCCGATGATCCAGGCGTGGGAGCTGTCGGAGCTGCCGATCTGGGCCGTGCCGGTCTTGCCGCCCACGACGATGTTGTCCTCCACGTCGTCGTCGAGCGCCCGGGCCGTCCCGTCCGTCACCACCGAGATCATCGCCTGCCGCAGCAGCTCGGCGGTGTCGGGCTCCATGGCAGTGGTCCACACCGAGGGGTCGAACCGGTCGACGACGTCGTCCTGGTCGTCGCGGACCTCGCGCATGACATGGGGGGTCATGATCTTGCCGCCGTTGGCCACCGCCGCCGCCACCAGCGCCATCTGCAGGGGCGTGGCGGCCACTTCGAACTGCCCGATGGACGACTGGGCCAGCCGCGGCGGGTCGCTGGCCACCGCCTCGGTCGGCCACACGGAACGCACGCCCCCGGGGAGGTCGATGGGGGGCGCGTCGTTGAACCCGAAGGCCTCGGCCGAGGCGGTCATCCCCAGGGCCTTGGCGTTCTCCACGCCCATCTGGGCGAACGCCGTGTTGCACGATTCCTGGAGGATGGGGAACAGGGTGCCGCCGCAGCTCCCGCCGCCGAAGTTGCCGATGGGTCTCCCGAACGACGCGGCGGAGTACTCGCTCTGGACCGGGTAGCTGGGGCTGTCGGCGGTCACCCCGCCGTGCTCGATCCCGCCGGTGGCGGTCACGATCTTGAAGGTCGACCCGGGGGGCTTCCGCTCCATGTACGTGCGGGCGCGTGTCGGCCGTTCAGGGTTGTTGTTCAACTCGTCGGACGCGGCCGCCGCGGCGGTGAAGTCGTGGTTGGCCAGCACGTTGGGGTCGTAGCTCGGGTTCGAGTACAGGGCCAGGATCTCGCCGTTGCGCGGATCGAGGGCCACGACCGAGCCGTTGCGCCCGGCCAGCGCGTCTCGGGCCACTGTTTGCACGTCATTGCGCAACGACAGCGTGATGTTGCCCACTCGCTCGCGGTCGACGAAGAGGTCGCCGAGCTCCTTGAGGCTGAAGTTGATCGTGCGCCCGGCCAGCTCGTCGTTGTACGTCCGCTCCACCCCGGCGGAGCCCAGCTGGAAGGCGAAGAAGCCGGTGACGTGGGCGAACAGGTCCTTGGTCGGGTACTCGCGCTGGAGCTTGAACCGGTCGTCGGACTCGACGGACTGGGCGACCACCACGCCGTCCACGGTCTCGATCGTGCCCCGCGGCCGGGAGAAGTCACGGACCACGGCGCGGTTGTTGCGGGGGTCGTTCCGCAGCTCGTCGGCCTGGAACACGGTCAGCCGGTTGACCTGGAGGAACAGAGCGGTGTAGCAGCACGCCAGGAAGACGCCGAGGTTGCGGATCTGCTTGGTCATCCCACGACCTCGGTGAGCTGGTGGGCCGCGAGCTGGTCGCTCTGGCGCTTGGCGATGTCGTCGGAGATGCGCAGCAGCAGGGCCAGCAGCACGTAGTTGGCGAGCAGGGAGGACCCTCCGTAGGAGATGAACGGCAGCGTCACGCCGGTCAGCGGCAGCAGCCGCACGACCCCGGCCATGATGATGAAGGCCTGGAAGCCGAGCAGGGTGGTGAGGCCGGTGGCGAGCAGCCGCTCGAAGCCGCTGGCCGCCTGCTGGGCGATGCGCAGGCCGGCGCCGATCATCAGCAGGAAGGCGATGAGCACCGCGGCCGCGCCGAACAGGCCGAGCTCCTCCACGATGGCGGCGTAGATGAAGTCGCTTTCGACCACCGGGATGTTGGTGGGCGTGCCCAGGCCCAGGCCGCGGCCGCCCCAGCCCCCGTCGGCCATGGCGAAGGCCGCCTGGTCGATCTGGGTGACCTTCTCGCCGGCCGGGCCGATCAGGGCCCAGAAGCCGCCCCACAGCTCGACCCGTTCGCGGACGTGGCTGAAGGACTGGTAGGCGAAGTAGGCGCCGCCGCTGAACAGCAGGATGCCGACCACCAGGTACGACGCCCGCTCGGTGGCCACCCAGATGAGGACCAGGAACAGGGTGAAGAACAGGAGCGAGGACCCGAGGTCCCGCTGCGACACCATGACGACGAGGGCCACCGCCCAGGCGATCAACACCGGGCCGAGGTGCTTGGGGTCGGGGAGGGCGAAGGGCCCGAAGGCCCGGTTGATGGCGAGCAGCTCGCGCTTCTCGATGAGGTAGCCGGCGAAGAACACCGCCAGGGCCAGCTTGGCGAACTCGCCCGGCTGGAAGTTGACCGGCCCGATGGAGACCCAGATGCGGCTCCCGTTGATGACCCGGCCGATGCCCGGCAGCAGCGGCATGAGCAGCAGGACGAGCCCGACGAACCCGGCCGTGTACCGGTAGCGCTCCAGCTTGCGGGCATCCCGCACCACCATGAGTGTGGCCACGAAGGCGCCGACCCCGAGGATCATCCACAGCGACTGCAGCCCGGCGAGGCCGCGCGGCGTGTCGCGTGCCTCGTCCAAACGGACGATGAACACGTAGCCCAACCCGTTGAGCAGCGAGGCCAGCGGCAGCAACATGCCGTCGGCCTGCGGGGCCAGCCGCCGCATCGCGACGTGGGCCGCCAGCGGCAGGCCCACCGTGAGGCCCAGGAACGGACCGACCTTGGTGGGGATGGGGCTGTCGTCGGGCAACGAGGCCAGCAGGTATGCGCCGACCACGAACATGCTCCCGAGCACCAGCAGCCCGAGCTCGGTGGTGCGCCTCGAGGCGTAGTTCATGTCGCTCCGAGCACCCGGCACCCGGCCGCGGACCGCCCGTGCGCCGTCGGGGCGGGCGCGGTGGTCCGCAGGGTCACCGCGGGCGTGGCTGTCGCGGCGGTGGGCAAGGATGGGGCGAGCGGGTCGTGGGTCATGCGGGGCCGGCGCCTCACGGGTGGCGACCGGGGTCGTCGTCTAGGTGGCGGTTGGTGCGGTGGTGGCGGGCGTGGTGTGGGTGGTTCGGGTTGCCGTCCGGGTGGCGGTTGGTGCGTGGTGGCCAGCTTGGTGCGGGCGGTTCGGGCCTAGGCCTCTGGGTGGCGGTCGGTGTGGTGGTGGCGGGTGTGGGTGGTTCCGGGCCGGGCCTCTAGGTGGCGTGGTGGTTGGAGTCGGTGTGGTGGTGGCGGGCGTGGTGTGGGTGATTCGGGGCCGGGCCTCTGCTGGTGGTGGCCTTCATGCCGCGGGGACGGCGGGTGGGATGGTGGTCGTGGTGGTGGGGGCGGTGGTTGTGGTGGTGACAGGCGGGTTGAGCTGATCCGCCTGTTCGGTGAGGTTCTCGACGTAGTGGCGGGCGTCGGCGAGGGTCGCCATCTCCTTGCCGTTCTCGACCGCGGTACGCCGCGAGGGCGGCAGGCGGTCGACTTCCAGATCGGTGGACTCGACCAGGCTGGGATCGATCCACAGCAGCCCACCCGGGCGGCCCTTGTAGATGGCCACCTGGTCGCCTTCGATGCCCACGAAGTAGGTCGAGCGGCCGTACCACTGGATGGTCGCCAGGGCTCCGCCCACCAGCGCCACGATCAGCACCACGAACAGCGCCACCCGCCAGCTGAGCCGCCGGGATCGGCGGGAGTGCCGGCCCTCGGCGCGGCGCCCGGGCTCGTCATAGTCGTCTTCGTCGAGGTAGTCGCCGCCGTCCTCGCGCGCGGGCGGTGCCGCCACCCGCCGGTGGCGGGCGGTGCGGGTGTCCGGCTGATCGTCGTCGGCGTCCGCGTAGGCGCCGCTCCGCGGGGGGACCCCCGGCGTGGCGCGGGTGGCGCCGGCGCCCAGCGCGGCCGAGGCGGTCTCGGCGCGGCCACCGTCGTCGACGACGTCGACCACCACCACGGTGATGTTGTCGCGACCCCCGGCTTCGCGGGCCTGGCGGACCAGCTCGTCGGCCGCGTCGGCCGGGTCTGGCACGCGGCGCAGCACGGCGGCGATGTCGTCCTCGGGCACCTCGTTGAACAGGCCGTCCGAGCACAGCAGGTAGCGATCGCCGTGGCGCGGCTCGACCGCGAAGGCGTCGACCGGCACGTCGTCGTACACGCCCAACACCCGGGTGAGGATGTTGCGCTGGGGGTGCACGGCGGCCTCGTCCGGCGACAGGCTGCCCTCCCGCACCAGGTCGGCGACCAGGCTGTGGTCGGTGGTGAGCTGGTCCAGCTCACCCTCGGACCAGCGGTAGCCGCGGGAATCGCCCACGTTGGCGATGGCCAGCAGCTCGTCGTCCTCGTGCTCGACCACGGCCAGGGCCACGATGGTGGTGCCCATGCCGGTCAGGTCGGGATCGCTGGCGCCGGCGCGGAAGACCGCGTTGTTGGCCTGCTCGATGGCCTCGACCAGACCGTCGATCGTGTGCCGGTCGAAGCTGCGGGCCACCATGTCGCAGGCGATCTCGGAAGCGACCTCGCCGCCCCGGTGGCCACCCATGCCGTCGGCCACCGCCCACAGGCCGACGTCGTCGCGGGCCACGAACTGGTCCTGGTTGTTGGACCGGACGCGCCCCACGTCGGTGGCGCCTCCCCAGCGCAGCCGCGTGCTACCAGCTCGGGCGGTCATTGCAGCTCCAAGACGGTGTTGCCGATCTGCAGCCGGTCACGTCGCTTGATGACCATGGGCCCGGCCACCCGCCGGCGGTTGAGGTAGGTCCCGTTGGTGGAGCCCAGGTCCTCGACGTACCAGTGGCCGTCCCGCTGGAACACCCGGGCGTGGACCTGGCTGGCGTAGGCGTCCTCCAGCGGCACCTGGCAGCCCGCGGCCCGGCCCAGCGTGATCTCCTCGTCGAGAGCGTAGGCACGACCCCGTAGGCCCGGCGGCTCGAGCACCTTGAGCTGGGGATGGTTGGACCGGCCCGGGCGCGGCGGCCGGCGCGCCCGGCGGTTCTGCTTGCCGGCAGGCGCGCCCGCGGGCGCCTCGACCAGGCGCGGAGCGTTGACCTCGGACCACACCGCGCGCAGCACACGCAGGAAGAAGAGGTACAGCAGCACGAGGAGGAAGATCTTGAGGAGGTTGAGGAGCTGCTCGGGCACCGTGCCGGAGATTATCGGCAGCCGGGGTGTCAGCCCGACCGGAGGGGCCTCAACTGGCCTCGAACCGCATGCGCGTGTGGCCGAAGGTGAGCTCATCGCCGTCGTTCAACAGGCGCTGGTCGACGCGCACACCGTTGACCTTGGACCCGTTGGTGGAGCCGAGATCGACCAGCACGAAGCCGTCGCCCTGGGGGCGGATCTCGGCGTGGGCGCGGCTCACGTTGGGGTCCGCGAGCACGATGTTCGACTCGGGCCGGCGCCCGATGGTGATGACGTGTTCGGCCAGCGTGAAGCGCTCGCCGGTCGGCAGCACCAGGCTCCCGGCCCCCGCGCCCCCGGCCCCCTCCCGGAAGCGGCCCTCGACCTCGAACCAGCCGACCCCGAAGCTCTCCTCCACCACGAACTCGACGTCGACCGGCCCCATGAACCCGTAGCCCTCGTCGCGGGCGTGGGCCCGGGCGGCGTCGCACAGCTCGCGGCGCAGGGCGTCCCGCACGTCGCCGAACTCCTGGTAGTCCGAGGAGGACAGGTAGATCGTGTAGTAGTTGGCGGCCACCTGTGTGCCGCGCACGCCGATCGACACATGGTCGTCCATCTCACGCGCCAGCCGCCGTGCCAGCTCGACAGGACGGATGCTGGACCGGAAGGCACGGGCGAAAGCTCCTTCGACCATGCGTTCCAGCCGGCGTTCGAATCCACGGATGGCCACAGCAAGCCAGATTACCGGTACACCCGGTGTTCATAGCGGGCGACCGCTATCAGATGCACGATCGCCCAGAGGGAGGCGCTATCGTTTCCTGCTTGCTACTCGGGCGAGTGGCGGAATTGGCAGACGCGCTGGCTTCAGGTGCCAGTGGCCGCAAGGTCGTGGGGGTTCAAGTCCCCCCTCGCCCACCA
>DASRJN010000218.1:0-5721 GCA_035649455.1 Acidimicrobiales bacterium | reverse complement strand
GTGCCGACCAGCTCGGCCGCCTCCTCGGGCCGGTCGGCGCAGAGGGCGGCGTAGGCGAGCACCAGCATGCAGTCGGCCTCGGCCTGGTAGCCCTCCCGGTCCGCGAGGTCGAGCGTGTGCCGCAGCCGGGACACCACATCGGCGCCCTCGACCGCGTCGCACATGGCGGTCGAGAACGAGGTGATCCACGTCTCGACGATGCTGGTGCGGTCGAGGTAGTCGTGCTGCCGGCTGATCCATCGTCGAGCGCTGGCCGCATCCCGCTCGGCTAGGCCGAGCAGCCAGCCGGCCCAGTTGAGGATGAAGCTGTCGTAGCCGTCCTCGGACACCCGCCGCTCGAGGCGCGCCTGCGCCTCCCGGGCCTGGTCGTGGTCCCCGGCTCGCACGTCGGCGACAGTGAGGAACGCCTCCATCAGCGTGACGAGCCGGGTGTCGCCGGACCGGCTGGCCAGGTCCAGCGCCCGCCGGAAGCGGGGCCGCGCGCTGTCGGGGTCGGTCAACCGGGACAGCGCCCAGTAGTGGGCGACCAGGCACGACCGGGCCGGGTCGTCCCCCTCCATGAGGCCGGCTTCCTCCGCGGGCACGGCGAACATCTGCCCGGGGTCGCCGCGGCCCTGGCCCACGTCCGACCGCAGGATGTGCAGCCACAGCTCGTCGTCGGACGCCAGGTCCTGGCGGGACAGCTCGGTGATCCACGAGTCGCCCTCGGCGCATCCGAGGGCGTTGCGCCACAGGAAGGAGGCCGCCACCGCGATCTCGAGCGCGTCCGCGGCCTCGCCCTGCTCCAAGCTCCGGCGGAAGGCCTGGCGGGCATCGTCCAGATCGGCCCGGTGGGCGGCGGCACGCCGAGCCGACAGCCAGCGGTCCAGGCGGGAGGACGCGACGGCCCGATCCCGCACCTGCCGGCGGTGACGCTCGAACGCGCCGCCCGCCTCGCCCGCCTCCTGCAGGCGGTCGCGGGCGAACACCCGGATGGTCTCCAGCAGCCGGTAGCGACCCGACCCGGGCAGCCGCACGACCAGGCTCTTGTCGACCAGGTTCCCGAAGACCCCGACGGCATCGTCGCCCGTCCCGTCGCCGGGCAGCGGGGGCGCGGACTCCTCGACCGCGCGCAGGGTGAACGAGGCGGGGAACACGCTGAGCTGGCGGAGCAGGGCCTGCTCGGCCGGGTCCAGGAGCCGGTAGCTCCAGTCGATCGCCGTCTCCATGGTGGCGTGGCGGCCCTCGCCGGTCGGCCGCCCGGCCAGCAGGCCCAGGCGGTCGTCCAGCCGGCGGGTCAGCTCGGCCAGGTCGAAGCGGCGGAGCTGCCCGGCGGCCAGCTCCAGCGCCAGGGGGACGTCGTCCAGGCGCCGGCACAGCTCGACCACCGCGGGGTCGGCCGGGTCCCATACGCCTCGGGGCTCGGCGGCCCGAGCCCGCTCGACGAACAGGGCGGGGCCTTCGTCATGGAGCGGGCCCAGGGGCCACACATGCTCGCCCGCGATGCCGAGTGGCTCGCGGCTGGTCGCCAGGATCCGGACGATGTCGCCGCCGGCCAGCGTCCGGTCCACGAGCCGCGCCGCGTGCTCGAGCACGTGCTCGCAGTTGTCCAGCACCAGCAGCACGGGCCGGGTGGCCAGGTGGTCGGCCGCCTGCTCGATCGTGTCGGCCGCGGTGCCCTCCATGCCCGCCGCCTCGGCCACGGCTCGGGTGATGTCGGCGCCGGGCGGCACCGGGCTGAGGTCGACGAACACGGCCCCGTCCGCGTGGTCGGCCTGCAGGCGACCGGCCACCGCCAGGGCGACGGTCGTCTTGCCGATCCCGCCGGGGCCGGCCACGGTGACCAGCGGCGAGTCGCGGACGCGCTCGACCACGCGGGCGATGTCCCGGTCCCGGCCGATCGGGGCGTTCCGCAGCCGGGGCAGGGCCCGCCGGCCCGGGGCGGACTCGATGCGGACGTCGGCGACGAACTGGTAGCCGCGCGCGTGCACCGTCCGGATGACGCGCTGGGCTTGGCCGTCGTCGCCCACCGCCCGCCGCGCCGCCTTGACTCGGGAGGTGAGCGCCGACTCGGACACGAACCGGTCACCCCAGATGGTGTCGAGCAGCTCCTCCTTGGGGACCACCCGGTCGTGATTGACGACCAGGAGACGGAGCAGCTCGAACACCTGGGGCTCGACGTGGATCGGCCCGGCCGGTCCGGACAGCACGAACGTTGCGTCGTCCAGGACGAAGTCGCCGAACCGGAAGCCCGCCACCACGTCATGGTCGCACAGCACCACCCACCGCGTTCAGGATGCGGGAGTCCCGCCCGGCGCCGGTAGCGTCCTCCGGATGGGATGCGGGGCGGAAGAGGCCATAGGCGAGTGCTGACCACCCACGAGAGCACGGTCACCCCCGACCAGATCGACCACCTGGGGCACATGAACGTGCGCTACTACGCGGTCAACGCCCAAGCGGGCACCCGGGCCCTGCTGGCCGCCATCCCCGGCTGGGGGGCCCGTCCGCACCTCGTCCATGACATCTACACGCGGCACCACCGCGAGCAGCTGCTGGGCACGCCACTGGTCGTCCGCAGCGCGGTGGTGGGTGCCGGGCCCGACGGGCTGCGCCTGCACCACGAGCTGGCGGCCGCCGACAGCGGAGTGCTGGCCGCCACCTTCGTCCACGGGATCAGCGCCTTCGACGAGGGCGGCCGGCGGGCACCGCTGCCCGACCGGCTGGTGGCCGAGGCCGCCGATCAGGTCGTCCCGGTGCCCGATTACGCCTCGACGCGCACCATCTCCCTCGCCACCGACCTGATCTCGTCGGCCCCCTCGCTCGACACGCTGCACGAGCGTGGGCTGGCCATGCGCCGGGATCGCCGGGTGAGCGCCGAGGAGTGCGACGAGCGGGGCCGCTACCTGGTGGACCTGGCGCCCATGCTGGTCTGGGGTGGCGAGCCGATCGGCCGGGGCCACGGGCCGATGCTGGACGAGACGCCCGACGGCACTCCGATGGGGTGGGCGACCATGGAGACCAGGCTGCAGGTGGGGCGCCTGCCGGTCGAAGGTGATCGCATCCAGAGCTTCGGGGCCGGCATCGCGGTACACGACAAGGTGACCCACCGCATCCACTGGACCTACGACGTCGACCGGGGCGAGCTGCTGACCGCGTTCGAGGTGGTGAGCATCGCCTTCGACATCAGCGCCCGCCGGCCGGTGTCCATCCCCGAGGTGCACCGCCGGCGCGAGCTGGACGCCCTCCAACCCGACCTGGCCCCCCAACCCGCCGGCTGATCATCCCTCGCCGGCGCGGTCAGGCGCCGACGTAGGCCGCGAGGTGCTCGCCGGTGAGCGTGGACCGGCCGGCGACGAGGGCGGCGGGGGTGCCCTCGAACACGATGCGACCGCCGTCGTGGCCGGCGCCGGGGCCGAGGTCGATGATCCAGTCGGCGTGGGCCATGACCGCCTGGTGGTGCTCGATGACGATGACCGACTTGCCCCCGTCGACGAGCCGGTCGAGCAGGCCGAGCAGCTGCTCGACGTCGGCGAGGTGCAGGCCGGAGGTGGGCTCGTCGAGCACGTAGACGCCGCCCTTCTCGCCCATGTGGGTGGCCAGCTTGAGCCGCTGCCGCTCGCCGCCCGACAGGGTGGGGAGCGGCTGGCCGATGGTGAGGTACCCGAGCCCGACATCGCTGAGCCGGGCGAGGACCTTGTGGGCCGCCGGGGTGCGTGCCTCGCCCTCGCCGAAGAACTCCTCGGCCTCGGCCACGGACATGGCGAGCACCTCGCTGATGTCCCGGCCGCCGAGTTGGTACTCCAGCACCGACGCCTCGAAGCCCTTGCCCTCGCATTCCTCGCAGATGGTGGTGACGCTGGCCATGATGCCCAGGTCGGTCTCGATGACCCCGGCGCCCTTGCAGTTCGGGCAGGCGCCCTCGGAGTTGGCGCTGAACAGCGCCGGCTTCACGCCGTTGGCCTTGGCGAACGCCTTGCGGATCGGGTCGAGCAGCCCGGTGTAGGTCGCGGGGTTGCTGCGGCGCGAGCCGCGGATGGCCCCCTGGTCGATGGCCACCACCCCCTCCCGCTTGGACACCGAGCCGTCGATCAGCGAGCTCTTGCCCGAGCCGGCGACCCCGGTCACGACGACCAGCACCCCGAGCGGGATGTCGACGTCGACGTCCTGCAGGTTGTTGGTGCTGGCCCCCCGCACCTCCAGCGTCCCGGTCGCCGCTCGCACCGAGGGCTTCAGCGTGGCGCGGTCGTCCAGGTGCTGGCCGGTGAGCGTGTCGCCGGCCCGCAGCGCCGCGACGGTGCCTTCGAACACCACCTGGCCGCCTCCGCTGCCCGCGCCCGGGCCGAGGTCGACGGCGTGGTCCGCGATGTCGATCACCTCGGGCTTGTGCTCGACCACCAGCACGGTGTTGCCCTTGTCGCGCAGCTGTAGCAGCAGGTCGTTCATCCGCTGGATGTCGTGCGGGTGCAGCCCGATCGTCGGCTCGTCGAAGACGTAGGTCACGTCGGTGAGCGGCGAGCCGAGGTGTCGGATCATCTTGGTGCGCTGGGCCTCGCCGCCCGACAGCGTGCCCGACGACCGCTCGAGCGAGAGGTAGCCCAGCCCGATCTGGACGAACGAGTCGAGCGTGTGCTGCAGGCCCGCCAGCAGCGGCCCGACGGACGGCTCGTCCAGCCTCCGCACCCACTGGGCGAGGTCCCTGATCTCCATCGCGCACGCGTCGGCGATGTTGATGCCCGCGATCTTCGACGATCGGGCCGCCTCGCTGAGCCGGGTGCCTCCGCATTCGGGGCAGGCCGTGAGGGTGACCGCCCGCTCCACGAAGGCGCGGATGTGCGGCTGCAGCGCGTCGACGTCCTTCGACAGCATCGACTTCTGGATCCTGGGGATCAGCCCCTCGTAGGTGAGGTTGATGCCCTCGACCTTGATCTTGGTCGGCTCCTTGTAGAGCAGGTCGTGCAGCTCCCGCTTGGTGTACTTGGCGATCGGCTTGTCCGGGTCGAAGAAGCCGCAGCCGGTGAAGATGCGGCCGTACCAGCCGTCCATGCTGTAGCCCGGGATCGTGAGCGCGCCCTCGTTCAGCGACTTGCTGTCGTCGTACAGCGCGGTCAGGTCGAAGTCGGAGACCGTGCCCCGGCCCTCGCAACGCGTGCACATGCCGCCCGTGCGCGTGAAGGTGACCCGCTGGGCCTGGGTCGCGGCGCCCCGCTCGACCGTGATCGCGCCCGCCGCCCGGACCGAGGCGACGTTGAAGGAGAACGCGGCCGGCGATCCGATGTGCGGCTGCCCTAGCCGGCTGAACAGGATGCGCAGCATGGCGTGGGCGTCGGTGGCAGTGCCGACGGTGGAGCGCACGTCGCCGCCCATCCGCTCCTGGTCGACGATGATGGCGGTGGTCAGCCCTTCGAGCACGTCGACGTCGGGTCGCGCCAGCGTGGGCATGAAGCCCTGCACGAACGTGCTGTAGGTCTCGTTGATCAGCCGCTGCGACTCCGCCGCGATCGTGCCGAACACGAGGGAGCTCTTGCCCGAGCCGGAGACGCCGGTGAACACCGTCAGGCGACGCTTCGGGAGCTCGACGCTGACGTCCTTGAGGTTGTTCACGCGCGCGCCGACCACGCGGATCCGGTCGTGGCTGTCGGCGTCGTGCGGCGCGGGCTGCTGCGTGTCCGTCTTCGTGGCCATGCTCACATTCTCTAGCTGACTCAGCCTCCCGACACCTTCGCTAGCCTCGTGCCTGTCCTC
>DASRJN010000217.1:0-7948 GCA_035649455.1 Acidimicrobiales bacterium | reverse complement strand
GACGCGTATCCTCCCGCCGGGTAGCCCCCAGGCGGCCCCGGCGTTTGCCCACCGTTGCTCATCTGGCCACCTTAGGACCGGCCTGATCGGCGCTGGGCGCGCCCCCCGGACGCGCCGAGGCCCCGCCGGAGCGGGGCCTCGGGAGCGTTGTCAGGCCGTCAGAACGACGCCCCGCCGGGCGGCGGAGGCGGCGGCTGCGTGCCGGGGTAGGCGGACGGGCCGCCGGTGTAGGCCTCTTCGGGCTCCTTGCTCTTCAGGAACCCGCCGACACCGACGCCGATCGCCGCGAGGGCCGCGACGAACATGCCGTACTGCCGGTCGAGATCGACCTCGAACGCCCCACTGCCCTCGCTCGCGGGGACGAGGAGGCGCAGCACGACGAGCACCGCCACCGCGATGCCCGCGATCAGGTGCACCTGGCCCCACGTGAGCGGGATCTGGGGGAGCGGGGTCGTTGTGAACTTGTCCACGATGATCTGCACGAGCATGACCACCACGAGCAGGAACGGGAGGATGCCGGTCAGGAAGTAGTCCCAGCCTGAGTTCGACGCCGTACCGAAACCAGCGCCCAGGTCGATGCCCCACCAGGGCAGGAACAGGGACACCAGGAACACGAGCGACGTCGCGCCGATCACCTTGTCGGCCGTCGAGAGTTTGTTGAGATCCATACGGGTTCGCCTCGCATGTGTTTGGTCAGGAACGTCCGCCTCGCGAGCCATGCACCCGTGTCCGGGCAAATCGGTGGCGGTGACCCCGACCGCTACCATCGCACCGATGCCTCCAGCTCAGATTGCCGTGCTCGCGTCGGGCAGCGGCACCCTACTGCACGCCATCCTGGAGGCGGGGTTACCCGTAACTCTGGTGGTCGCCGACCGACCATGTCGGGCGCTCGGCATCGCTGGCGAGAAGGGTATACCGGCCGAGCTCGTCGAACGTGTCGCGTGGGGGCCGTCTTTCGATCGGGCCGCGTACGGGGACCAACTGGTCAAGGTGCTGCGGTCCCGCGGGGTCGACGTGGTGGTCATGGCCGGGTTCGGGACGGTGGTCCCGGTGCTCACCGAGGCGTACGCGGGGCGGGTGCTCAACACCCATCCGGCGCTGCTCCCCGCCTTCAAGGGCTGGCACGCGGTGCGCGACGCCCTGGCCTATGGGGTCAAGGTCACGGGCGTCACCGTCCACGTCGCCACCGATGAGGTCGACGCCGGGCCGATCCTGGCCCAGGAGGCGGTGCCGGTAGAGCCGGGCGACACCGAGGAGATCCTGCACGAGCGCATCAAGACGGTGGAGCGCCGGCTCTACCCCGCCACCATCCGACAGTTCCTCGGCCAGATCGAGGACGGGGAGGGCCAGGACCAGTGAGGGCGCTGCTCTCGGTGTACGACAAGTCCCAGGTGGTCGACTTCGCCCGCGAGCTGGCCGCACTCGGCTGTGCCCTGGTGTCCTCGGGCGGCACGGCCGTGGCGCTGCGGGATGCGGGGCTGACCGTGACGGACCTGGGCGAGCTGACCGGCGTCGACCCCATCCTCGGCCACCGGGTCGTGACCCTGCACCCCAAGGTGCACGGCGGCATCCTCGCCGACCCGTCCGACCCGGCGCATGTCGCCGACATGGAGGCGCACGGCATCGAGCCGTTCGACCTCGTGGTGGCCAACCTTTACCCGTTCGGATCCGATCCCACGGACTTCGAGCACGGGGCCAAGGGCGCCGAGGACCTGATCGACATCGGAGGTCCGGCGATGATCCGGGCCGCGGCCAAGAACCACGCCCGGGTGGGCGTGCTGGTCGACCCGGCCGACTATCCCGCAGTGTTGGAGGAGCTGCGAGCCGACGGCCGGCTGGGCGACGCCACCCGGCGCCGGCTGGCCCGCAAGGCGTTCGCCGCCACCGCCGCGTACGACGCCGCCGTCGTGCACTGGTTCGACGAGGCCGGGCCGGACCCCGGGGAGCTGCCGCCGTCGGTGCACCTGGCGTACGGGCGCGAGCCGCTGGCCCTGCGTTACGGCGAGAACCCGCACCAGCGGGCTGCGCTCTACCGGTCGCTCGACCCGGGTGAGCCCGAGCCGTGGTGGGCGTCGGTCACCCAGCACGGCGGCCTCGCCCTCAGCTACCTCAACCTCTACGACGCCGATGCCGCCTGGCGGCTGGTCCACGACCTGGCCGCGCGCTTCGGGCGGCCGGCGGCGGTGATCGTCAAGCACGCCAACCCGTGCGGCGCGGCCGTGGCCGACATACCGGCCGACGCCTACCAGCGGGCCTTCGAGTGCGACGAGCGCTCGGCCTTCGGCGGCATCGTTGCGGTCAGCTCGGTGGTCGACGAGGCCACGGTGGCGCACATGGTGGCGGCGGCTCAGGCCGACGTGGTCATCGCGCCCGGCTACGCGCCCGGCTCGGTCGACGCCCTGGCGGCCAAGCGCAAGAACACCAGGGTGCTGGAGGCGCCGCCGCCCACCCGCGACCGCTGGCACCTGCGGCCCATCTCCGGCGGCCTGCTGGTCCAGGAGCAGCACCGCTTCGTGGCCGAGCCGGCGGACTGGCGCGTGGTGACCACCCGCCGGCCCACCGAGGCCGAGCTGGCCGACGCCGACCTGGCGTGGCGAGTGTGCGGCTGGGTGAAGTCCAACGCCATCGTGCTCGCCAAGGACGGCGTGGCCTGGGGCATCGGGGCAGGCCAGCAGAACCGGGTCGAGTCCGGCGAGCTGGCCACGGCCAAGGCCGCGGGCCGGGCCGCGGGCGGCGCCTGCGCCAGCGACGCCTTCTACCCGTTCCCCGACGGCATCGAGGCCGCGGCCGCCGCCGGCGTGGCGGTCATCGTCCAGCCCGGTGGCGGGATGGGCGACGAGCGGAACATCGCCAAGGCCGACGAGCTGGGCGTCGCCATGGTCTTCACCGGGGAAAGGCACTTCCTGCACTGACACTGAAGCCTTACGGTGAAGGCGTGACCACGACCGAGCCGCTCCGCGCCACCTTCACCGCCATGACCGAGGGCACCGCCGAGGACTGGCAGCGCATCGCCGCCTCGCAGCTGGAGTTCTACCCGGGCCTGCCCGACCGGGTGATGGACCACCTGCGCCTGCTCGGCGGCGACTACGGCGGGTTCGTCGTTGACCGCCTGACGCACTCCCTCCAGACGGCCACCCGGGCCTACCGGGCCGACCGGCCCGACGACTACATCGCCTGTGCCCTGCTCCACGACATCGGCGACACGCTGTGCTCGTTCAACCATCCCGACGTCGCCGCCGCCATCGTGAAGCCGTTCGTGGACGAGGACCTCCACTGGATGGTGGAGCAGCACGGCATCTTCCAGGGCTACTACTTCTTCCACTACCTGGGCCTGGACCGGAACATGCGGGACCAGTTCGAGGGCCATCCCTACTACGACCTGACCGCCGAGTTCTGCGCCGACTACGACCAGCCGTCGTTCGAGCCCGACTACCGCACCATGGGGCTGGACGAGTTCGAGCCGCTGCTGCGGGACTTCTTCCGCTCGCCCAAGCGGTCGACCTACAAGCGCGAGGACTGAGACTCCGTCAGCACCAGCGGGCGACCGCTGGTGACCACGATCGTGTGCTCGAACTGGGCGGCCAGGCCGCCGTCGTTGGTACGCAGGGTCCAGCCGTCGCGCGGGTCGAGCCAGGCGTGGGTGGCGCCGGTGGCGAGGAACGGCTCGACCGCCAGGACCAGGCCCTCCCACAGCACCGTACGGTCGGCGGGGTCCTCGATCGAGGGCACGCTCGGGCCCTCGTGGAGGCCGGCGCCCACGCCGTGTCCCGCCAGGTTGGCGATCACTGTCAGCCCGTGGCGGCGGGCGCAGCGCTGGACCGCCCGGCCGATGTGGCGCAGCGGGCGGCCGGCCCGGGCCGCGGCCATGGCGTCGCGCTGAGCCTCGCGAGTGGCGTCCAGCAGGCGGGTGGCGGCGGGCGCGACCTCGCCCACCGGGGCGCTGGCGCCGGTGTCAGCCCAGTAGCCGTCCAGCTCGGCCGACACGTCCACGTTGACCAGGTCGCCGGCCCGCAGCCCCCGGGTCGGGGACGGGATGCCGTGGGCCGCCTCGTCGTTCACGCTCACGCAGGTGGCGGCCGGGAAGCCCACCGACAGGGGCGCCGAGCGGGCTCCGTGAGCCCGCAGCACCCGGCGGCCGACGGCGTCGAGGTCGGCCGTGGTCACGCCGGGCGCGATGGCAGCCAGCATGGCGTCACGGGCCTCGGCCACCACGCGACCGGCTCGCCGCAGGCCGTCGAGATCGTCCGGGCCGTCAATTGTCATGGAGCCCAGGCTACGGGCCGCCACAATGGGTGGCATGACGGCGCAACTGCTGGCTGGAGCCCCGGTAGCCGACGCTGTGGTGGCGGACGTGGGCAAGCGGGTGGAGGCCCTCGCCGACCGGGGCACGACCGTGGGCCTGGGCACCATCCTGGTCGGGGACGACCCGGCGTCGGCCGGCTACATCCGCAAGAAGCACGAGCTGTGCGCCGAAGTGGGCGTGATCTCCAAGCACATCGGCGTCCCCGGCGACGGGGTCCAGGCCGACCTGCTGGCGGCGGTGGCGCAGTTCAATGCCGACCCCGAGATCGACGGCTACCTGATCCAGTCCCCGGTCCCCGATCAGTTCGACTTCAACCAGGCGCTGCTGGCCATGGACGCGAACAAGGATGCCGACGGCCTCCACCCGGTCAGCCTGGGCAAGCTGGTCCTCCAGGCGGCCGGGCCGGTGCCGGCCACGCCCGCCGGCATCCGGGAGATGTTCATCCACTACGGCATCGACATCTCCGGCCAGCACGTGGTGGTGGTGGGCCGGGGCCCGACGCTGGGCCGCCCGCTGGCGCTGCTGCTCACCCTGAAGGCCCCGGGGGCCAACGCCGCCGTCACCGTCGTGCACACCGGCGTGGCCGACATCGGCGCCTACACCCGCGAGGCCGACATCGTGGTGTCGGCCGTCGGCGTCCCGGGGACCATCACGCCCGACATGGTGCGGCCCGGCGCAGTGGTCGTCTCGGGCGGTGTGAGCTGGCGGGGCCGGGTGCTGCTGCCCGACGTGGACGAGTCGGTGGGCGAGGTGGCGTCGTGGATCACGCCCCGGCTGGGCGGCGTCGGTCCCACCACCGTCGCCATGCTCCTCCGCAATACGGTTGAGATCGCGGAGCGTTCCGTCGGGTAACCTGAACACGCTCGGGCCGACATGGGTGGCGCTGGTGCGTCCGGCCCGATGACGCACATCCGACGTCATCGAGGAGCTGACCCATGTCTTCTGCGCCCCGGCACGGCGACAAGATCGTCGACCTGCTGGCCGCCGGCCGCACCCTGAGCTTCGAGTTCTTCCCACCGAAGAACGACGAGATGGAGCGCCAGCTCGAGAAGACCATCCACGAGCTGGCCCCGCTGCCCCCCTCGTTCGTGTCCGTGACCTACGGGGCGGGCGGATCGACCCGCGATCGCACCCGTGACATCGTCATCGACGTCAACCGCAACCAGCCGTTCCCGGCCATGGCCCACCTGACGTGCTCCGGCCACACCCGGGCTCAGATCACCGAGCTGCTCGACGAGTACGCGGCGGCAGGGGTCCACAACATCCTGGCCTTGGCGGGCGACCCGCCGGCCGACGGCAGCGACCCCGGCGGCGACTTCACCTACGCCACCGAGCTGGTGGAGCTGGTGCGGGACCACCCGGGCAACTTCTCGGTGGGTGTGGCCGCCCACCCCGAGCTCCATCCCCGCTCGGGCGGCGACCGTGAGTCAGACCGCCGCCACCTCGCGGCCAAGCTGGGTGGCGCCGACTTCGGGGTCACGCAGTTCTTCTTCGAGGCCGACGACTACCTGCGCATGGTGGACGACCTGGACGCCCTCGGGTGCGCGACCCCGGTCCTGCCCGGCGTGATGCCGCCGATCCTCGTGTCCGGCCTGGTCCGCATGGCGAAGATGAACGGGACGGTGCTGCCCGAGGCGCTGATGGCCCGGCTGGAGCCGGTGGCCGACGACGCCGACGCGGTGCGCGACATCGGCGTCGAGGTGGCCACGGAGCTGTGCCGGCGCCTGCTCGACGAGGGCGTGCCCGGGCTGCACCTGTATGCCCTCAACCGCTCGGCCTCGGTGCTGCGCATCGTCGAGAACCTGGGGCTGCGGCACTAGCCTCGACCGGCACCGGCTTGGGTGTCACACCCCGTCCCTAATGTGGCCGGCATGCCAGCAGCGAGAGGGTTGCGAGTGGCCACAGGCAACGGGCGACGGCGACCGACGGCGACGTCCGCCTTCGGCGTGTCGCGGCGCGAGAACCACGATGCCGCGGCGTTCTACCGGCGGTTCGCCCCACCCGTGCTGTCCTCTGATTCCGATGTGCGGGCGCCCGGGGTGGTCGACGAGATCTACCTCGGAGACGCCCGCTCGATGGACCGGGTGCAGCCCGACTCGGTGGCGCTCGTCGTCACCTCGCCGCCCTACTTCGCGGGCAAGCAGTACGAGGAGGAGCTGGGCCGGGAGGGCATCCCCGCGTCGTACCGTGAGTACCTCGACCTGCTGTCCGACGTGTTCGCCGAATGCGTCACCAAGCTCGAGCCCGGGGGTCGCATCGCGGTCAACGTGGCCAACCTGGGCCGCAAGCCCTACCGCTCGCTGTCGGCCGATGTGATCGGCATCCTGCAGGACCGGCTGGGCCTGCTGCTGCGGGGCGAGGTCGTGTGGCGCAAGGCCCGGGGGGCCGGGGGCAACTGCGCGTGGGGGTCGTTCCGCAGCCCCGCCAACCCGGTGCTGCGCGACCTCACCGAGCGGGTGGTGGTGGCGTCCAAGGGGCGCTTCGACCGGGCCATCGACCGGGCGGAGCGGGCGGGCGCGGGCCTGCCCCACGTGGCGACCACCACGGCCGACGAGTTCATGGAGGCCACGCTCGACGTGTGGGAGCTGGCGCCCGAGAGCGCGACCCGGGTGGGGCATCCTGCGCCCTTCCCGGTCGAGCTGCCGCAGCGCTTCATCGAGCTGTACACGTGGCGGGGCGATGTGGTGCTCGACCCGTTCATGGGCGTGGGCTCCGCGGCGGTCGCGGCGGTCCGCACGGGCCGCCACTACCTGGGCTACGACACCGATGCGGCCTATGTGGACGCGGCGCGGCGGCGGGTGGCGGCCGAGCGCGACCTGGTGGCGGCGGCCGGCGGCCTCTCGTCCCCGGTGGCCGACAAGGCGGTGGAGCAGGCCGCGACGCTGCTCCGCAAGGCCGGCTTCGCGGTGAGCACTCCCGCCCGGCGCAAGTCGGGCGGGGTCGACGTGGCGCTGGTGGCGACCGACCCCGGCGGCCACGAGTGGCTGGTCGACGTGGTCGGCGGGTTCACGGTGTCCCGCCCCGGCCTGCGGCGCACCGACGTCCTGGAACGCACGCTGGGGCGGGCCGCCCGGCTGTCGGGCTTCGGCACCCACCGCCTGTTGATCCTCGCGACCCACATGCCCGGCCGCCGCTCGGCCGGGGCCGCCGCCCTCGCTGCCGGTCGGGGACGGCTGTACGTCGACGTCCTGCCGGTCGAGCTGGAGGAGCCGACGGTGGCCCGCCTGCGGGCCTACGCCGGCGCCGGCGGTCGCCCCGAGCCGATCGGCGACCTGGTCACGGACGGCTGAGCGGAGCGCGGTGCCGGCCGATCGCACGGAGGTCACCGAGGTCGTCACCGGCCTGGCCACGTTCGGCGCCCCGGACCTGGGCCGGGCGCTGGCGACGCCACCGGCGGAATTCAAGGGCGTGGGCGACGTACGTTGGGAGCGGTTGCGCACCCTGGCGGCCGAGGGCCGCTACCGGGCCGAGTTCGCGGCCGCCTGGGCCAACGGGACCTGCTTTCTGGCCGCTCGGGATGGGCTCCGGGGCCGCCCGCCCGAGGTGGTCGAGTGGAAGGGCCCGCAGCGGCCGCCGGGCGTCGAGCCGCTCCCCGCCGACCTGCGCATCGACCACGTCTACCTGGTCAGCTGCAAGTACAACTCG